>JAJYMD010000086.1 GCA_021787255.1 Actinomycetes bacterium
GTGCCGGCCCCTGTGGGTGCCGGCCCCTGTGGGTACCGGCCCCTGTGGTGGTTAACTTGCGATGGGCGCCGGCCGGGGGCTGCCGGCCAGCCTGAAAGGAGGTCGTCGTCGTGGCAACGCTCGCGCCGTCGGACATCCGCAACGTGGTCCTCGTCGGCCACCACGCGGCAGGCAAGACCACGCTCGCCGAAGCGATCCTGCTCTCGAGCGGAGCCGTGAGCCGCCAGGGTTCTGTCGAGAAGGGAACGACGGTCTGTGACTTCGAGCCCGAGGAGATCTCACGCCAGCTCTCGGTGTCCTTCGCCATCGCGCCCTGCACGGTCGACGGGGTGAAGATGAATCTGCTCGACGCTCCGGGCTACGCGGACTTCGCGACCGACATGCAGGATGCGCTCTGGGTCGCGGACCTCGCGGTGGTGGTCGTGAGCGCCACCGACGGCGTGCAGGCCCAGACCGAGGACGCGTGGCGGGCCGCGGCCACCCTCGGCCTCCCTCGGATCATCGTGATCGACAAGCTCGATCGTGAGCGCGCCGACTTCGACCGCACGCTCGCCGAGGTCCGCGCGGCCTTCGGTGCCGGAGTGGCGCCCGTCGAGCTCCCCATCGGCGCCGAAACCGGGTTCCGTGGCGTGATCGACCTCCTCGACGACCGGGCCACCATCTACGACACGAGCTCGGCCCCGCCTCTGCGCGGGGTGGACGGCCCGGTCCCCGAGGACCTGGCCGTCACCGAGCATGCCGTCCACGAGCAGCTCGTCGAGGGGATCGTCGTCGGCGACGACGAGCTCATGGCCCGCTACCTGGAGGGCGAGCAGATCGAGCGGGGGGAGCTGCAGACGAGCCTCGCGTCCGGCGTGGCTGCGGGCGCGGTGTTCCCGGTCCTGTGCTGCTCTGGGATCACCGGTGTGGGCGTCGACCGCCTCTCCCGCCTCCTCGTGGAGCTGTGCCCGTCGCCCGAGCGCGGCAGGAAGGCCGAAGTGGTCGCGGGCGGCACCACGACCGAGGTCGCCGCCGACCCCTCGGGCCCCCCGCTCCTCGTCGTGTGCAAGACGCTCTCGGACCAGCACGCCGGCCGCCTGTCCTTGTGCAAGGTGCTCTCGGGCACCCTCGAGCCCGACACCGTGCTCACGAACCCGCGCACGCACACCGACGAACGCCTGCACGTGCTGTCTGCGCTCAGAGGGCACGAGACGTCCCCGGTCGACGCGGTCGGCGCGGGGGACTTCGTCGCGATCCCGCGCCTCACCGGCTCGCTCACCGGCGACACGCTCGCCCCGAAGGACAAGCCCGTGACCGTCGTGTTCCCCGCCCCCGAGCCGCCCGCGCTCACGGTCGCGGTCGCGCCGGCGTCACGAGCGGACGAGGACAAGCTCATGTCGGCGCTCCAGCGTCTCTGCGAAGAGGATCGCGGCCTCACGGTCAGCCGCAACGACGAGGCGCACCAGACCCTGCTCGGTGTCGCGGGCGAAGTGCACCTGGCGGTCACCCTCGAGCGCCTGTCGCGCAAGTTCGGGGTGACCGTCGAACGCCAAGAGGTGGCGATCCCCTACCGCGAGACGATCTCCAAGCCCGCCGCCGCAGAGGGCAAGCACAAGAAGCAGTCCGGCGGCCACGGGCAGTTCGGCGTCTGCCACCTGCGTGTCGAACCGCTCGCGCGCGGCGAGGGCTTCCAGTTCCACGACGAGGTGGTCGGCGGCGCGATCCCTCGCCAGTACATCCCCGCGGTCGAAAAGGGGGTCGTCGAGGCGATGGCTCGTGGCGGCGCCTACGGCTACCCGGTCGTGGACGTGTCGGTGACCGTCGACGACGGCAAGTACCACCCGGTCGACTCCTCCGAGCTCAGCTTCAAGACCGCGGCGATGCTCGCCTTTCGCGAAGCTGTCGCCCACGCCGGGCCGATCCTCCTGGAGCCGATCTCGAAGGTCGTCGTGCGGGTGCCCGCGGAGCTCCAGGGCGACGTCCTCGGCGACCTGAACTCCCGTCGCGGCAGGATCATCGGCACCGAAGCGACGGGCGACTCCTTCCAGGAGCTCACCGCGATGGTGCCGACCGCCGAGCTCGCGCGCTACGCGGTGGACCTGCGAGCGCTCACCGGCGGGCGCGGCCGGTTCCGTGCTGAGCACGACCACTACGACCCGGTGCCCGAGCACCTCGTCGCCTCGCTCGCCCGGAGCGTCCCCACCGACTCCTGAGGTCTCGAGTGAGGTCTCGAGCCTGGAGCCGTCCCGAGCTGCCAGGCGCTCCTTGAGCACGTGCGGGTCATGCAGGCGGCCAGGCGGCACGCAGCTTCTTCCAGGCTCCGGCCAGCGTCTCGGGGATCACCCTGACGCCCGCCACCGACGTCATGAAGTTCGTGTCGCCGGCCCAGCGTGGCAGGGCGTGGAGGTGGAGATGGCGGGGGATCCCCGCCCCCGCCGCGCGGCCGAGGTTCGCGCCCATGTTGATGCCGTCGGGCCTGTAGGCGTCCGAGATCGCGCGGATCGCCGCGCGTGCGCTTCCCCACAGCTGCGCGGACTCGTCGGCAGTCAGCTCCTCGAGCTCGGAGACGTGGCGCAGCGGCAGGACGAGCAGATGGCCGCTCGCGTACGGGTACGCGTTCAGCACCACGAAGGTGAGCTCGCCGCGCCAGACCATGCCGTTGTCCGGCGAGGGTGGCCCGCTCTCGGCGATCGCGCAGAAGACGCAGCCCTCGTCGGAGCCCCGGCGCTCCGCCTCGGTCGCGTCGGCCACGTAGACGTCGCGCCAACCCGCCCAGAGCTGTTCGAGGGGCACGGCTACCCGACCGATGCCGGCGAGGTCTGCCGCGCCGACACGTCGCCTGCCACCCACGTGAGCGCCGCGGCGAGCGGCACGCCGCGCTCGGGACGGTCATCGCCCCTGCGGTTGACCCCGACGGTGCCCGCGGCAACGTCGTCGTCGCCGACGACGAGCACGTAGGGGACCTTCTGCAGCTTCGCGCGCCGGATGCGCGTGCCGAGCGGCTCGCTCGCGTCCTCCATCTCGGCGCGCAGGCCCTCGGTGCTGAACCGGGCCGCCACGGCGGCGGCGTAGGGGACGTGGTCATCGCGCACCGGGAGGACTCGCACCTGCACCGGCGACAGCCACGTGGGGAGATTGCCTGCGTAGTGCTCGAGCAGCATGCCGAAGAACCGCTCCACGGACCCGAAGAGCGCGCGATGGATCATGACGGGACGGTGCCTGGCGTTGTCCGCACCCGTGTAGTCGAGCCCGAAGCGCTGCGGCGTCTGGAAGTCCAGCTGGACAGTCGACATCTGCCAGTTCCGCCCGATCGCGTCGCGCGCCTGGACGGAGATCTTCGGTCCGTAGAACGCCCCGCCGCCTTCGTCCAGCACGAGCTCGAGGCCGCGCCCCTCGGCGACGTCGCGCAGCACGTCGGTGGCCTCGGCCCACTCCTCGTCGGAACCGACCGCCTTCTCCTCGGGCTTCGTGGAGAGCTCGAGCCAGAAGTCGTCGAGGCCGAAGTCGCCCAGAAGCTCCAGCACGAACGTGAGCGTCCCGTCCAGCTCCCCTGCCAGCTGGTCCCGGGCGCAGAAGAGGTGCGCGTCGTCCTGGGTCATCCCGCGCACGCGGGTGAGGCCGTGGACGACCCCGGACTTCTCGTAGCGGTAGACGGAGCCGAACTCGAAGAGCCTCATCGGCAGCTCCCGGTAGGACCGCTGCCGGCTCTTGTAGACGAGCACGTGGAACGGGCAGTTCATCGGCTTCACGTAGTACGTCGAGCCGTCGTCGAGGACCATGGGGGGGTACATGGAGTCTGCGTACCAGTCGACGTGCCCCGACACCTCGAAGAGCGCGGCCTTCGTGATGTGCGGGGAGTACACGAACTCGTAGCCGGCCTCCGCGTGACGCCGGCGGGAGTACTCTTCCATCTCCCGCCTGACGATCCCGCCCTTCGGGTGGAAGATCGGGAGGCCGGAGCCGATCTCGTCGGGGAACGAGAAGAGGTCCAGCTCCTGACCGATCCTACGGTGGTCTCTGCGCTCGGCCTCCTCGAGCCGGTGCAGGTAGTCGGCGAGGGCAGCTTCCGACTCCCACGCCGTCCCGTAGATCCGCTGGAGCTGCTGGCGGTGCTCGTCGCCACGCCAGTACGCGCCGGCAACCCTGGTGAGCGCGAAGTGGCCCAGCCGCCCGGTCGAAGGCACGTGCGGCCCTCGGCACAGGTCCACGAACGCCTCGGAATTGCGGTAGGTCGTGACGGCCGCCGTGGCAGGTCCCTCGCCGGCGGCGTCCACCTCGTCTGCGCCCGCGGCGACCGCCCGGATGATCTCCTGCTTGTACGGCTGGCCCGAGAACAGCTCGAGGGCCTCTGGGATCGAGAGCTCCTGGCGCACGAAGGGCTGGTCCTCTGCGATGATCTCGCGCATCGCGGCGTCGACCCGGCCCAGGTCTTCCTCGGAGAAGTGCGCGCCGCCGGGCAGCTCGAAGTCGTAGTAGAAGCCGTCCGCGATCACCGGGCCGATCGCGAGGCGCGCCCCGTGCCAGAGGCGCAGCACCGCCTGGGCCATCACGTGCGCGGTCGAGTGGCGGATCACCTCGCGGCCGGCGTCCGACTCGGCGGTCACGATCGACACCGAGGCGCCGTCGTCGAGCAC
>JAJYMD010000425.1 GCA_021787255.1 Actinomycetes bacterium
CGTCGTCGGGCTCGGCCTCTCGGCGGCGGCCAATGCTCCCCTCGACGACGTCGGCTACGGCGTCTTCCGCATGTGACCGGCTCCGTCGGCGCGGCGGCCTCCATCGGCGTGCCGGGCTCGCTCGGGACGCCGGGCTCGCTCGGGACGCCGGGCGCGCGCGGGGCGCCGGGCTCCGCCGCTTCGCCGGGCTCGCTCGGGGCGATCGGCTCGGTCCTCGTCGCGAGCCGCGGCGAGATCGTGGTGCGCGTGTGCAGGACGCTTGCCTCGCTCGGCATCCGCTCGATCGCGGTGTACGCGCCCGACGACGTGGGCGCGCCCCACACCGCGGCCGCAGACCTCGCTGTCGCGGTGGCCGGGTACCTGGACGCGGGCTCGATCGTGGCCGCCGCGGCCGAGTCCGGTGCGGATGCGGTCCATCCCGGCTACGGGTTCCTCTCGGAGGACGCGGCCTTCGCCCGCGCGGTCCTCGGCGCGGGCCTCCTGTGGGTCGGGCCGCCCCCCGAGGTGATCGAGACGATGGGGGACAAGATCCGCGCGAAGCAGACCGTGGCCGCCGCCGGCGTGCCGGTCGTGCCTGGCGCCGGCGGGCACGAGATGGACGACGACGCGCTCGCGGCGGGCGCCCTCGAGTTGGGGCTCCCGGTGCTCGTGAAGCCCGCCGCCGGCGGCGGGGGGAAGGGCATGCGGCTGGTCACGGCCGCAGAGGACCTCCTCCCTGCGTTCGCGGCGGCGCGCCGGGAGGCCGAGGGCGCATTCGGCGACGGCACGCTCCTGGTCGAGCGGTGGATCGAGCGGCCGCGCCACGTGGAGGTCCAGGTGCTCGCCGACGCCTTCGGCAGCGTCGTGCACCTCGGCGAGCGAGAGTGCAGCCTGCAGCGACGTCACCAGAAGATCGTGGAGGAGAGCCCCTCGCCGTTCCTGGACGGCGCGACCAGGGCGGCGATGACGAGGAGCGCCGTCGACGCCGCCGCCGCCTGCGGGTACGTGGGTGCGGGGACCGTCGAGTTCGTGGTCGCGGGCGACCGGCCGGACGCGTACTTCTTCGTGGAGATGAACACGAGGCTGCAGGTCGAGCACGCGGTCAGCGAGTTGGTGACCGGCGTCGACCTCGTGGAGTGGCAGCTCCGGGTGGCGGCGGGCGAGCCCCTGGCGCTCGAGCAGCCCGCGATGTCCTCCCGCGGCCACGCCGTCGAGGCCCGCGTGTACGCAGAGGACCCCGAGCGGGGCTTCCTCCCCTCGGCCGGCACGGTGCTCCACGCAGAAGAGCCGCTCGGGCGGCCAGGCGTGCGCGTGGACTCCGCCCTCGCAGGCGCCTCGACCGTGGGGACGCGCTACGACCCGATGCTCGCGAAGGTCGTCGCATGGGGCGTCACCCGGGCAGAGGCGCTCGCCAGGCTGCGAGCCGCCCTCCGCGAGACCGCCGTGCTCGGCCTCACCACGAACGTCGGGTACCTCGTCCGCCTGCTCGCGCACCCCGACGTGGTCGCCGGGCGGCTGGACACGGGGCTCGTGGACCGCACGCTCGCCGCCCTCGCCGCGCCCGACGCCGCGAGCGCCCGCGACGCCGCAGTGGCGGCGGCGTGCCGTCTGGCGATCGGGCTCGAGCCTGCTGGACCGTACCTCGACCCCTGGGAGGTGGCCGACGGCTGGACGCTCGCAGGCGCGCGGCCCTGGGTGGTCGCGTTCCGCCAGGGCGGCCGGGCGGTGTCGGTGAGCGTCCAGGGCCGGGTGCCCGACGGGGCGACGGTGCGCGTCGACGGCGGTCCGCCGCTCTTCGTGCGCGCGGAGACGCCGGACCCTGGGTCCCCGGCTGGGTCCCTCGCGCGGTCCCCGGCTGGGTCCCTCGCGCGGTCCCCGGCCGGGTCCCTCGCGCGGTCCCCGGCTTGGTCCCCGAATGGGTCCCCGGCGCTCTGGGTGACGATCGACGGCGAGAGGGCGAGGTGGCTCGCGCTCGGCGGCCCCGACGAGATCTGGGTGTCCCGGCACGGCGACGCGTGGCGCTTCGTGCTCGAGCGCTCCCGGAGCGAGGGTGCGGTCCTGGCGGGTTCGACGGGGGCGGTGGGCTCCGGCGGAGCCGGTGTCGTTCCATCGGGTCCGTCGGGCTCCGTGCACCGTGTCACGAGCCCGATGCCCGGGGTGGTCGTGGCCGTCCACGTGGCCGCTGGGACGCCGGTTTCTGCCGGCCAGCCGCTTGCGGTGCTCGAGGCGATGAAGATGGAGCACGTCGTCCTCGCGCCGTCCGACGGCGTGGTCGCCGAGGTGTTCGTGCGCTCCGGCCAGTCCGTCGGTCTGGACGAGCTGCTCGCGCGCCTGGAGCCCACGCGGGCGGAGGCCGTCGAGACGGCCGGACGAGACGCGGACGAGCGAGGAAGTGCCTGAGAGGTGCGTGAGATGGCCGAGGCCGAGGCCGGCGGGCTCGGCGGCGCGGGAGGTGCGTGAGATGACCGAGGCCGAGGCCGGACGCCCCCGGGCAGAGACCGGGCATCTCGGGCTGGGGGCCCGATTTGCCCCCCGTGCCGTGCACCGGCGGCCGGACCTGCCGGCCAGCGTGCGGATCTGGGAGGTCGGGCCGCGCGACGGGCTGCAGAACGAGCCGTCGATCGTCCCTGCGGCCGTGAAGGCGGAGCTCGTGACCCGCCTCGTCGCCGCGGGCCTGTCGGTGGTCGAGACCACGAGCTTCGTGAGCCCGAGGTGGGTCCCGCAGCTCGCGGACGCAGAGGAGGTGTGCTCGCTGCTCGCGCCGTTGCGTGCGAGCCGGCGCGCCAGCGCGGACCTCCGTCTCCCCGCGCTCGTCCCGAACCTCCCCGGCCTCGAGCGGGCCCGCGCGTGCGGCGTGCGCGACGTGTGCGTCTTCGCCAGCGCGACCGAGACGTTCGCCGAAAGGAACCTGAACCGCTCGCGCGCCGAGGTGCTCGCGGCGTCCGCTGCGGTCGCAGCCGAGGCCAGGGCCGAGGGAATGGGGGTGCGGGGGTACGTGTCGATGTGCTTCGGCGACCCCTGGGAGGGCGCGGTGGCCGAGGCCGACGTCGTCTCGGCATGCGAGCGGCTCCTCGAGGCGGGCGCCGAGGAGGTCAGCCTCGGGGACACGATCGGCGTCGCGACGACCGGCCAGGTGGTCGACCTCCTGGACGCGCTCGCGCGCGCAGGGGTGCCCGCGAGACGGCTCGCCGTGCACTTCCACGACACCTACGGCCAGGCGCTCGCCAACACCGTGACCGCGCTGGTGTGCGGGATCACGACGGTCGACTCGTCCGCCGGGGGCATCGGCGGCTGCCCGTTCGCCGAGAGCGCGACCGGCAACCTCGCGACCGAGGACCTCTGCTGGGCGCTCGACGGCGCCGGAGTCGAGACCGGCGTCGACCTCGACGCGCTCGTCGAGACCTCGGTGTGGATGGCCGGGCAGCTCGGGCGTCCGAGCCCCTCCAGGGTGGTCCAGGCGCTGTCCGGCCGGACGCGCCCGGACGGCGACCGGGTCGCAGGAGCTGCGAGCGAGGAGGCGTGATGGTTCCGACCATGCCAGGCGAGCTGAGCGCGGAGCACGAGGAGCTCGCTGCGACGGTCCGGCGGTTCGCGCTGGAAGAGGTCGCCCCGGTGATCGGCGAGTACTACGAGACGGGGACGTTCCCGTACCCACTGGTCGAGAAGATGGGCGAGATGGGGCTCTTCGGGCTGCCCTTCCCCGAGGAGTACGGGGGCATGGGCGGCGACTACTTCGCGCTGTGCCTCGCGCTGGAAGAGCTCGCTCGGGTGGACTCGTCGGTCGCGATCACCCTGGAGGCTGGCGTGGGGCTCGGCGCCATGCCGATCTACCGGTTCGGGACGGACGCGCAGCGGCGGCGGTGGCTCCCCGACCTGTGCGCAGGGCGGACGCTTGGGGCGTTCGGCCTGACCGAGCCCGGCGGGGGATCAGACGCCGGCGCCACGCGCACGACCGCCCGGCGCGACGGCGCCGAGTGGGTGGTGAACGGCGCCAAGGCGTTCATCACGAATTCCGGCACCGACCTCACCGCGTTCGTCATCGTGACCGCGGTCACGGCCAGAGAAGAGGACGGCCGTCCGTCGATCTCCGCGATCATCGTCCCGTCGCAGACGCCCGGTCTCATCGTCTCGCCCGGGTACTCCAAGGTCGGCTGGTGCGCCTCGGACACCCATGGGCTCGCCTTCGACGACTGCCGAGTGCCGCTCGACCACGTCCTCGGCGACGAGGGGCAGGGGTACCGGCAGTTCCTGTCGGTGCTCGACGAGGGACGGATCGGCATCGCGGCGCTGTCGGTGGGCCTCGCCCAGGGGTGCGTCGACGAGTGCGTCCGCTACCTCGGCGAGCGGGAGGCGTTCGGGCGCAAGCTCGGCGAGTCGCAGGTGCTCCAGTTCAAGGTGGCCGACATGGAGGCGCGGACCCACGTCGCGCGCCTGTGCTACTACGACGCGGCGCTGAAGCTCGTCTCGGGGAGGCCGTTCAAGCGGGAGGCCGCGATCGCGAAGCTCGTCGCCTCGGACGCCGCGATGGTGAACGCGCGCGAGGCGACGCAGATCTTCGGCGGCTACGGCTTCGTGAACGACACCCCGGTCGGCCGCTTCTACCGAGA
>JAJYMD010000009.1 GCA_021787255.1 Actinomycetes bacterium
CCCGAGACGACGAGGACCGCGTTCGTGCCGAACAGGGCCGGGACCTGCGCCTGGTACGTGCCCAGCTGGTTGAAGGCGGACCAGACCGTCGCCGCCTCGTCGGCCGGGTTCTTGAGCTCGATGACCGCGACGGGCAGGCCGTTGAGGAACAGCACAACGTCCGGGCGGCGCTCGTGGCCGCTCTCGACGACGGTGAGCTGGTTGACCGCGAGCCAGTCGTCGGCGGACGGGCGGTCGAAGTCGACGACGCGCGCCTGCGCACCGGCGATCGAGCCGTCGGCGCGGTGGAACTCCACCGTCACCCCGTCGACGAGCATCCGGTGCAGCGCCCGGTTCCGCTCGAGCAGGGTCGGGAGCGCGACGCGGGTCAGCTTGCGGAACGCCTCGTCGACCGCCTCGGGCGGCAGGGCGGGGTTCAGGCGTCCGAGGGCCGCCCGGAGCCGGCGCTCGAGGATGACGTCGCGGTACCCCGGGTCGGACCGCTCAGCCCCCGGCGTCCCGACCGCGATTTCCGGCCCGTGGAGCACCGACCAGCCGATCCCGTGGAGCCAGGCGAGCGCCGCCTCCTCGACGATCGACTCCGTGAAGCTGCCCGTCATGCAGGCGCCGCGATCGGTTGTTCAGGCTCCGTTGCCCTGGGGGGAAGGCACGAGTCCACCAGCGAGCAGAAGGCGGCGATCCTCCCCTCGTCGATCTGCCCAGTCTCGTACTTGTAGAGAAGGTGTTGCGGCTTGCGGTCCTTCCGGCCAGCCTTCGGAACGCCGAGGTACTCCTCGATATCCCCCGGGATCGCTTCGATCCTGCGGGTCAGCGAGGGGTCCGCGGTTGCCGCAATGAGCTGTCGGAGCTCCGCGTGGACGCCCGCATCGTGGTCGTCGTCGTAGATCACGGCGTGGGAGACGCCGAGGCGGATGAGCAGGTTCATGAACCGGTGGATGTTGTACTTTCCGAGGCAGTCCACGACCTGCAGCCCGCAGTCCGGGTTGGAGATGCGCCCGTCGCCAACCAGCCGGTTGACCAGCGCCACCTCGGTCGGCCCCTCGACGAGCAGCACGTGGTTCGCGAAGAAGATGCTGGAGCGGTCCGGGTTCAGCCAGAGGAAGTGCTTGACGGCCTCCATCTCGGGCTTGGCGTCGTCCTCCATGATCTTGGCGGACAGTCCCGGATAGCGCTCCGCGTCCACGTAGCAGGCCTGATTGGCGTCGACGATTGACCCCCAGGTCCGCGCGTCGATCTGGAACACCTCCACTTGCCCATGGGTTCGCCTCAGCCTGGCGATGGCGGGGATGTCGCCGGTGCTCCTGCTGACGAACTGCGGCGAGTGGGTCGAGCACACGACCTGCCACTGCTCGGTGGCCCCGAGTGCCCTGAGGCTGCGCGCGAGCGTCTCTTGCTGCGGCGGGTGCAGGAAGGCCTCGGGCTCCTCGAATAGCACCAGGGTCATCGAAGGCGCGAACTCCTTCGTCTTCTTCTCCTCCCTCTTTGCGACGTATCGCGCCCCGAGCTGAATGAGGGAGTAGATGAAGTGCCGCTGGAACCCGGAGCCGTACAGGTCGATCGACTGCGATTGCCCGTGCGCCTGGTCTCGAAGGTCCCAGTCGAGCATTGACTTGATGATGGCGGCCGCGGAGGGCACCGGAAAGCTGAGCGCGAACTTGGTATCCCACGGCTGGAGGAGCAGATTGAGCTCAGACTCGAAGCCTGCAAGGGAGCGATCGTCGCCAGTCTTCTCGCTGACGATCGACTCGGAGAACGCCTCGACGCTAGTCGTGAACTGACGGTACGCGTCGCCACCCTCGACCACGTCGGTCATGATGTCCGTGAGAAGGTCGCGAAGGGCCGACGGGCCACTCAGTTTCGCGTGCTCATCGACCTTGCTGATCGCCGGGATGTAGACGAGGTCGCCGAACTTGCCACTCTGGACATTCTTGGCCCCGTGGAAGGGCTGGTTCGCCCACGAGCCGTCCGTCTTCCGAGCGAAGATGTACCCGGTGGCTGACTTGCCGTCCCCCATCTTCTGGTCCGTGAGGAAGTACTTCCGCACGTGCAGCCGACCAGGGGTGGCCTTGTAGTCGTCGGGCAGCGACTCGTATTCGACATCGGTCAGGCCGAACGACAGCTCGACCCAGCACTCCTTGTCCGAGGTCGGGATGAATGGGAGGTCGCACTCCCGTCGAAACTTGAATCCGTCCTTCTCGTAGAAGGCGCGGATCGCGTCGATGACGCTGCTCTTGCCAGCGTTGTTCGGACCGACGAGCAGGCTGTAGTCCCTGAACGCCACCTCCTGGTCGAGGATGCCTCGGAAGTTGTGGATCCGCAGAGTCGACAGGTTCACCGCAATCCCCCCGTGCGTGGTCTCTCGGTAGTAATGCTGAGCTGACCGGAAAGGAGCCGCGGCAGCAGCCCGTCTCGGATCTCCGAGAGCGTGCGAATCTCCCGGGAGCTTCTGAGCACCTGTCGAAGCAGTGGAGCGACGAGTTTGTCGAACTCGCGACGCCGCGATTCTGGCGGCAGCGGGAGCATCGCCGAGGCGAAGGTCCTCGTGGTAATGGTGTCAAACACCGAGCCGTGCGCCGAGTGAACAAGATGGCCCATCACCTGCCGAAGCTGGAGATAAAGCCAGAACGGAGTGCTGCCGCGGCTCGTCAGGGCGTAGCACGTCTGGTTCATAGCCATCGACTCACCCAGCATGGCCAGCCGTCCGGTGGTGGCGCCTCTGGCCACCACGACCGAGGACATGGCCGGGATCATCTGCGTTGGGCTCTCGGCGAGCCCGCGCGACGTGATATGCCGCTCCGTCTCAACCAGGAACGGTCCGTTGCACTGTGAGATGTCCTTCGCGGACGCCCATCGAATGTCGCCACCCCAGTACTCGGCCTGATCGGTCCTCGGAGTTCCGCCGCTCAGCAAGTCGGCCACATCGAGAAGACTCCCGACTCGCGAGTCGAGCCGAGACTCCGCACGGTCGGAATCGAGGTCGACGAACCAGGACTTGAAGAGCGCCTGGGCGGTCGCCTCGATGGTCTCGCTCATCCGCCGGTTCAGCTCGATCTTGTCGTCGAGCGCGCCGAGGATCCGGGCGAGGTGGCGCTGCGTCACGATCGGCGGCAGCGGGATCCTGAGGCCGCGCTGTGACGTGAGACTGACGTACGGCGCCATGTCCGTCTCGCCTGCGCGCGAGGCCAACTGCTCTGCGAATGGACGTGATCGCAGGTAGGCATAGAGATAGCCCCGGTCCAAGACGTCGGTCCTGAGTGTCCTCCAGAACGTCGTCTGCGGGCTGCAGACGAAGGGAGGGGCGTCCATCGGCACAAGCGCGACCTTGCCAACGGTCCCCTTGTGGGAGAGCAGGACATCGCCGGGAGCACCGATACCCTTGGTGATCCGCTGCCGGGCGCGATCGTTGATGTGCGAAGCGATGTTGAACGTCACCCGTCCCGAGTCCATGTCAGCGGCACGAATGAAGGCGGTGCCGACGTCGGCGAACTCGTCAGGGCGCGGGCGGTATTCGCCGTGGTTTCCGTCTTCAACCAAGAGGACGCCCTGAGCCTGAAGCTCGGCAACGGTGGCTTGTCGGGCGTCACTCACCGAAGCCGAGCTCCCGCAGGTTCGCCTCGATGAGCATGTCGAGCCGCCGGCCCTCGGCCGTCTGCTCGCGGAGCGTCGCCGTCAACCGCGCCATCTTCTCGTCGAAGGGCTCGTCATCCTCCTGGGCGTCGGCGGCGCCGACGTAACGGCCGGGCGTGAGCACGTGGCCGTGGCCGCGGATCTCCTCGAGGTTCACCGACTTGCAGAACCCGGGCTCGTCCGCATAGTCGCCCGTTCCCTCGTCGCCGCGCCAGGCGTGGTAGGCGCCGGCAATGCGTGCGATCTCCTCGTCCGACAGCTCGCGGTGCGTCCTGTCCACGAGCGACCCGAGCTTGCGGGCGTCGATGAACAGCGTCCCGCCCCGCCGGTCCCGGTAGCGCCCGTCGCGCTTGTCCCGGGCGAGAAACCAGAGGCAGACCGGGATCTGCGTCGAGTAGAAGAGCTGGCCCGGGAGCGCGACCATGCAGTCGACGAGGTCCGCCTCGACGATGTTCCTGCGGATCTCGCCCTCGCCGGACTGAGAGGAGCTCATCGAGCCGTTCGCCAGCACGAAGCCCGCGATCCCGGTCGGGGCGAGGTGGCTCACGAAGTGCTGCACCCAGGCGAAGTTGGCGTTCGCCGCGGGCGGCACCCCGTAGAGCCAGCGCCTGTCGTCGCGGAGGAGCTCGCCGCGCCAGTCGGAGTCGTTGAACGGCGGGTTGGCAAGGACATAGTCGGCCTTGAGGTCGGGGTGGCGGTCGTTGTGGAACGTGTCGCCGTGGGCGATCTGGGCGTCGATCCCGCGGATGGCGAGGTTCATCTTCGCCAGCCGCCAAGTCGTGTAGTTCGACTCCTGGCCGTAGATACTGATGTCGCCGACCCGTCCGGCGTGGGCCTCGATGAACCGCTCGCTCTGGACGAACATGCCGCCGCTGCCGCAGCACGGGTCGTAGACGCGGCCCCGATACGGCGCGAGCATCTCGACGAGCACGCGGACGACGTGGCGCGGCGTGTA
>JAJYMD010000387.1 GCA_021787255.1 Actinomycetes bacterium
GCGACCCAATCCTTCTGTCCCGGGACGTCGTCCCAGTGCGGGGGCAGGCCCCAGTGATCGAAGTCCCGCCGGTTGATGAACCCCACGGCCCCGAGTTTCACGCAGTACTCGCCCCTGCGGGCATCGGACACGACGGCGACGGGAAGGGCTCCTTCGTGCGCCGCGAGCTGGATCGCCTGGGAGCCGACGCCCCCGGACCCTCCCCAGACGAGCACCACGTCCCCCCGTTGAACCGTGTGGGGAGGCCAGCCGTGGAGCATCCGGTACGCCGTCGTCCCGACGAGCGTCGGTGCAGCGGCCTCCTCCCAGGTGAGCCGAGGAGCCTTGGGAAGCACCTGATGCTCCTGTGCGACGCAGAATTGCCCGAAGGAGCCGAAGTTCGAGAGTGCGTCGTAGCCCCAGATCTTCGCGGACGGGGCAAGCATCGGGTCCTTGCCGGCCACCACCCAGGGGTCGGCGGGATCCCACCAGCCAGGGTGGATCACCACCTCGTCACCGACCGAGACCGTCGTGACGCCGTCGCCGACGGCGTAGACGACTCCCGACGCATCACTCCCGCCGACGTGGAAGTCCCATGGCGACCCCGCTCGCGTGCGCGCGGCGACCACGTCGATCGGGATGCCTCTCGCCGCCCAGACGTTGTTGTAGTTGACGCCCGCTGCCATGACGGCGACGAGGACCTCTCCGCGTGCGAGCGGTGGCACCGGGACCTCTTCCATCTGGAAGGCGGTACGGGGATCTCCGAAGCGTTCCGGACGCACCACCTGCGCTATCATCCGCTTGGGGACGACCCCCAGCGGCGGGAGCTCTCCAATTGAAACGACATCAGGTGCGCGCACTGAAACCCCCTCGTCGAGCGATCGTCGCCGTAATGGAGCGACGGTGAGTGCAGAAGAGCAGCGAGCGACAATCGGAGGTCGACTGACCGCGTTCGCGCGCCAATCGGCGGACGATGCGAACGAGTACCTCGCCACGTTGCTCGAGGCGCTCAGCGATGCGACCCGTCTCCGCATTGTCGAGATGACGCTCTCGCAGGGTGAGGTCGCGTGCTCCGAGCTCGACGATATGCTCGGTGTCGCAAAGTCGACGATCTCGTATCACGTGAAGATCCTCAGCGCGGCGGGTCTGATCCATACCGAGCGCCAAGGGAGGTTCTTCCGCTACAGCCCGACGGACCTGGCGGCTGAGGTGGTCTCGTCGCTGAAAGCGCTGGCCTCCCGGAACGCACCCCTTTCCAACTGGGAATAGGAGCGGGATTCCCCACCTCCCTCTCGTGCAGCCGTGCCCTGCGAACCATCGGTCCCCCGTCCATCAGTTCGATACGTATCGAACTGATCGAGTACCATAACGCCGAGCAGTTTTGCAGTCAAGGCTCGCGTCGCTGCAGCACCGACCGTCCGAGACGACGCGGACCGCGCCGACTTGAAGGGGGCATGACGTGGCAGGGTCGTTCACAGCGGATCGGTTGACCTCAGTGATGACGCCGAGGCATATCGCGGTGCTCGGTGCCTCGAGCAAGCGGCACACCCTGGGCAACCAGGTCCTCCAGAACCTCACCCAGGAGGGCTACGAGGGCTCGGTCCTCGCCGTGAGCGACCGGGTCGACAGCATCGAGGGGTTCCCGACGGTCGCGTCGATCGAGGACCTGCCGCGCGAGCTCGACGTCGCGATGGTGTGCATCCCCTCGCGGTCGCTGCCCGACGTGATCGTGCGGCTCGACGCCGCAGGGTGCCGAGCCGCGGTGGTGCCGACCGCCGGGTTCAGCGCAGAGCAGTACCGGGCGCTCCAAGAGGCGTGCGAGGCAGTCGACATGATCGTCACCGGCCCCAATTGCCTCGGCGTGTTGAGCCTGGCTGACGCGGCCACGCTGTGGACGGCGCGCTTTCGCCGGGACGTGCCGCACGGCGGCGCCAGCATCGTCTGCCAGTCGGGCTCGGCGGCGATCTCGATCATGAGCTCGACGGGCGTCGGCTTCGCCCGGATCATCTCGAGCGGGAGCGAGCTCGAGGTGACCTCGGCCGAGTACATCGAGTGGCTTGCCGGCGACCCGAAGACCACCTGCATCGGCCTCGTCGTGGAGTCGATCCGCTCGCCCGAGCGCTTCGAGGCCGCGGTCCGACGGGCCGCGGGCGCGGGCAAGCCCGTCGTCGCCCTCAAAGTCGGGCGATCGAGCATCGGCTCTCTCGCCGCCCAGGCCCACACCGGGGCGCTCGTGAGCAGCTACGACGCCTACGTCGCCTACTTCGCACGCCTCGGGGTCGCCACGGTCCTCGACTACGACGAGATGGTGGCAACCCTGCAGTGCTTCTCCAACCCGAAGCTGGCGAAGGCCAGAGGCGACCGTGTCGGGATCGTCGGGATCTCGGGGGGTCAGACCGCGCTCGCCTGCGACCTGGCCGCCGAAGCCGGCCTCCGGCTCGCCGAGTTCTCGCCCGCCACCGTGGACCGCATCGAGGCGGCGTTGCCGGACGCGCCCGGGTGGAACCCGATCGACATCGGGGCCACGGTCAATCCCGAGCGGCGGCGGGCTGGAGACGCCCTCGAGGCCGTGATCGACGACGACGGGGTCGACTCGGTGCTCGTGATCCAAGACGCCCAGGGCACGTTGCCCCTCGACCCCGGGCACAGCTACCTCACACACGTCCGCACCGTCGAGGAACTGAGCCGTGGAAGCGACAAGCCGATCGTGATCGCCTCGAGCTCTGCGGGCAACACGCACCCGATGATCGAAGCGCTCCTCGAAGGTTCCGCCACGCCGCTCGTCCGGGGCCTGCGCCCTGCGCTCGTGGCCCTGCGGAGCCTGGCGGTCAGACCGCCGGCGCCCTGTGCCAGGGCCCGAGCCGAGCTGCCCGGGACGCTGCGCTCCGCGGTCGAAGAAGCAAGGGGACAGCTCCCCCATGCCCTCGTCCAGTCGCTCCTCGAGCACTACGACATCGGCGTCGTGCGCTCCGCCCTGGTGAAGGGCCGCGACGACGCCGCAGCGGCCGCCGAGCAGCTCGGGTTCCCCCTGGTCGTGAAGGTGGCCTCACCGGACGTCCCCCACCGTCTCGAGGTGGGTGGGGTCGTGACCGGCATCGAGGACCTGGCGACGCTCGAGGACGCCCTCGAGCGGATCGACAAGGACATCGCCACGTCGGTGCCCGACGCCCGCATCGAGGGCTACGAGCTCCAACACCAGGTCATCGACGCCGTCGAGGCCATCGTGGGCTTCACCTCGGCGCCGCCGTTCGGCCCCATGATGGTGGTCGGCTCAGGTGGCTCCTTGGTCGAGCTCGTCGGCGATCGGGCGAGCGACCTCGCTCCGCTCTCGCCCGAGCGGAGCACGGAGCTGATCGAACAGACGACGCTCGGAAAGCTCCTCGGCGGCTACCGGGGGAAGATCCCGTTCACGAGCACCGACGGGCTGGCCGACGTGCTGCACCGGTTCTCGCTCCTCGCCGATGACTGGCGGGACCTCATAGTCGAGGGCGACCTCAACCCCGTGCTCGTCGAGGCCGGGTCCGGTCGGGCCGTCGTCGTCGACGCCCTGCTCATCTCGAGGCCCTGAGCTGAGGGGTGCTCTTCCATACAGAACCACCGGAGTCGCACCACCTGCTCGCGTGGCTCGGTCGAGGTCGAGCGCTCGATTTCGGTTCGATATTCATCGAACGATCGAGCTAAGCTCGCTCCGGGCTGGCGAACGAGGGATTGCATCCCGGCAGGGGCCATGACTCCTTCTTCCAGCCACCGTCGTCCTGCGGGACGCGGCAGCCATCGGTGCGAGTGGAAGGAACGGAACGATGGCAAGAGCGCTCGGCACGCCTCGCTTCTCTTCGATAATGCACCCGCGACGCGTCGCCGTGCTCGGTGCCTCGAGCAAGCGGTTCACGCTCGGCAACCAGGTGCTCCAGAACTTCGCCCGAGAGGGCTTCGGTGGTTCGGTCGTCGCGCTGAGCGAGCGTGCAGAGCAGATCGAACGGTTCCCGACCGCCCCCTCCATCGAAGACCTGCCGCGTGACCTCGACGTCGCTATGGTCTGCATCCCCGCCGCGTCGTTGCCCGACGTGCTTCACCGCCTGGACGCGATCGGATGCCAGTCGGCCGTCGTGCCGACTGCCGGATTCACGTCCGAGCAGCTGAGGGCCTTCGAAGGGGCCTGCGACGCCGTCGAGATGACCGTCACGGGGCCGAACTGCCTAGGCATCTTGAGCGTCCCCGACGCGGCGCCGCTGTGGACGCCGCACTTCCGCCCGGACCTTCCCCGCGGTGGCACCAGCCTCGTCGCGCAGTCCGGATCAGCGGCGATCTCGATCATGAGCGGGCGTGGCGTGGGGTTCGCCAGGATCATCTCCTCGGGAAGCGAGCTCTCGGTCACCTCGGCCCACTACATCGACTGGCTGGCGGCCGACCCCGAGACGACGTGCATCGGGCTCGTGATCGAGTCGATCAGGTCGCCCGAGCACTTCGCGCGTGCCGTCGCACGCGCCCAAGAGGCGGGGAAGGCGCTCGTCGCGCTGAAGGTCGGCCGTTCGGTGGCAGGCTCGCTCGCCACCGAGGCCCACACCGGCGCGCCGGTGAGCAGCTACGACGCGTA
>JAJYMD010000420.1 GCA_021787255.1 Actinomycetes bacterium
CCGTTCGAGCAGCACGCGCGGCGGCGCCGCCAGCGCGCCGATGGCGGCGCGCGGCTGGGGAATGTCGGCGGGGACCGCAACGAGCGGCCACCCCGCGTCCGCGGCGCGCGCCGCGAGGGCACCGGGTCCCGACACCGCCACGACCTGCGCCCGCCTCGCGCGCGCGTCCTCCGCCGCGGCCAGGGTCTCCTCGGTCTCCCCCGAGCAGGAGACCGCGATCACCAGCGAGGACTCCCCGACGTAGGCCGGGAGCCGGTACCCCTTCACCACCTGCACGGGCAGGCCGGTCCGCGGTGACGCCAGCGCGACCAGCACGTCGCCGGCGATCCCGCTTCCCCCCATGCCACACACGACCACCGAGCTGAACGGCCCTTTTCTCGCCAGGGCGCCCAGGTCCATATCGACCGTCCGGTCGATCGCGTCCTGCAGCTGCTCGGGGAGCGCCGCGGTGGCCCCCCACATGTCGAGCGAGTCGACGGGGAGCGGCGAGCGCGCCGTCGCGCTCACCCCTCGCCCGGCGGGCGGCCCGCCGACCCGGTCTCGGGCACTCCTTGCTCCTTCGCCTTGGCCATGAGCCGCTCGTGCTCCGCGTCGTCGACGTCCCTCGACTCTTCGACGAGCAGCACCGGGATGTCGTCGCGCACCTCGTAGCCCTTCTTGAGGCGCGGGTTGTACAGCAGCGACTCGTCCTCGAACCAGAGCAGCGGGCCCTTGTCGACAGGGCACGCGAGGACCTCGATCAGCAGCTGGTCGAGCGGCACCCGTCTCCTCCTCCCTGCCCGTTCCCTGGCTTCTCGAGAGCCACGGCCCGGACCATCTCGAGCACCTCGCTCACATGCCTCGCGCACGATCCGTCGTCCGCGGCCTCCACGTTCAGGCGCAGCAGCGGTTCGGTGTTGGACGGCCGTAGGTTGTACCACCACTCGCCGTGGTCGACCGTGAGACCGTCGAGCCGGTCGATCTGGCTCCCCTTGGCCGCCTCGAGCGCGGCCACGGCCTCGACCGCGGCGACGGGATCGGGCACCTCGGTGTTGATCTCCCCCGAGTCCGCGTAGCGGCGGTAGGGCTGCAGGAGCTCGGAGAGCGGTCGGTCGGCCGTGCTCATGAGCTCGAGGACGAGGAGGGCCGTGATGACCCCGGAGTCCGCGCGGTAGTTGTCCCGGTAGTAGTAGTGGCCGGAGTGCTCGCCGCCGAAGACCGCGCCGGTCTCCGCCATCACCTGTTTGATGAACGAGTGGCCCACGCGGGTGCGCACGCCGATGCCGCCGTGCTCGGTGATGACCTCGCGGACCACGTGCGAGCAGACGCAGTTGTACAGCACCGTCGCTCCGGGGTGCTTGTCGAGCATCGACACGGCGACCAGCGCGGTCGTGAGCGAGCCCGACACCGTCTCGGCCCGTTCGTCGACGAGGAAGCAGCGGTCCGCGTCCCCGTCGAAGGCGAGGCCGATGTCGGCGTGCCGTTCGACGACGGCGGCCTTCAGGTCGCGCAGGTTCTCCTCTTGGATGGGGTCGGCAGGGTGGTTCGGGAACGTCCCGTCGAGCTCTTTGTAGAGGATCTCGACGTCGAAGGGAAGCCCCTGCACCACCCGGGGCAGGACGAGCCCACCCATGCCGTTGGCGGTGTCGGCCACGACGTGGAGCGGTCGCAGCGACGCCACGTCGACGAAGGACCGGACGTGCCCGGCGAACTCTTCGAGGATGTCCTGGTGGTCGATCGGCGCGAGCGGGCTCGACGAAGGGCGCGGCGAGGAGAGCAGCTCGTCGGTCAGCGTCTGGATCTCGGCGAGCCCGCTGTCACGGCCGATGGGCCTCGCGCCGGAAAGGCAGAGCTTCACGCCGTTGTAGGCCGCCGGATTGTGCGACGCGGTGAACATCGCGGCTGGCGCGTCCAGCTTGCCCGACGCGAAGTACAAGCAGTCCGTCGACGTCATGCCGAGATCGGTCACGGCGCAGCCTTCGGCGCGCGCACCTTCGGAGAACGCCTCGGACAGCACCACGCCCGAGTCGCGCATGTCCCTGGCGACCAGGATCCGGGGCGCCTTGGTGAAGCGCGCCATCGCGCCGCCGATCGCGCGGCACATCGCGGCGTCGAGCTGGTCGGGAACGATGCCGCGGATGTCGTACGCCTTGAACACCTCGGCCGTCGTGCCCATGGACCGGTCAGCCTATCCGCGGGCGCGCACGGGTCCTCTGGAGGATCCACACGACGAGCAGCAGCACCAGCACGCCACCCCCTGCCAGGGTCGCGAGGTCGCCCAGCGCTGTCACGCCCGTGGCGCCGTACGTGAGGACCACGTGATGGCGCGTCGGCACGACCACCATGAGGTTGGGCGTGGCTCGCCACGGGCCTTCGGCGCCGCGCACGTGCCAGTTCGGGAAGTAGGAGACCTTCACGAGCACCGGCCGGCCGAGGGCCGCGACGTCGAAGCTGACCGACTCCGGCTCGACACGCACCTGAGAGACCCGGGTCGGCCGCACGGGTAGGGAAGGGGGGTCGGCGGCACGCGCGGCGGCGACACGCGGCCAGCGGGGCGGTCCGCCCGCGACGAGCTCGGTCCCCCACGCAGCCGGGTCCAGGTACCACCGCAGCGAGGGGCCTTCTGCCATCGTGCCGTCCGGGCGGATCCGTCCCAGCCATGTTGTCTGTCCCTGGCCCACGCCCGTGAGGACCGCCGGCAGCTTCGCCAACGGCGTCACGATCCGAGATCCCGCCACCTCGTAGATCCTCCAGGTCGTCGCCACGCGCTCGCCTTCGTACGTCGAACGCCACGGCCCGCTCGTCGCGACGAGCCGGAGCGCGGGATCCGTCGAGGCCTCCTGCACGACCTGTGTGCTGAACGCCATGAGGTAGCGCACCCCGAGCAGCTGGAGGTGACGGACGCCGAGGCGCACTGTGACCGGCCCGTAGGGCAGGCCGACCACCGCCTCCGACGGGGATGTGGACAGCTCCGCCTGGTTCAAGAAGTGGTAGGGCGTCGTCGCAGAGGACTCGAAGACGAGCCCTTCCATCGAGTCGACGCAGCCGTGCGTCCAGTACGGCAGGAGCATGAGCGCTTCGGGCGTGCCGAACCGGTTCTCGTCGGCTGTGTACTCCCACATCGCGCGCCCGCACCCGTGCGTGTGGCCGATGCGGCCCATGAGCCGCATCAGCGCGCGGTACTCGGGGTAGGCGGCCTTGTGCTGGTAGCCCGAGTAGTTCCACCGGGCCCACGCGCTCACCTGGTTCACCCCGGGCTGGATGCCGATCTCCGGCAGGACGGACGCGACCGCAGGCACGAAGGGCGGCACGACGGCGACGACCGCCGCAGCGAGGACGACGAGGGACCCTCCGACCGCGCCTGGCGCCCACGGGGCAAGGCGCGGCGGCGCACGGTGAGCCGAACCGCCCGCCTGCCGGCCCACCCAGTGCAGCAGCCGCTTTCGGCGGAGCGCGCGAGCACCGGCCACGACCGCCCTGCCGACGACCCATCCCGCCATCAAGTAGACGCAGAGGAACCACAGCGGCAGGAACCGGACGTTGTAGAGGGCGCGCAGCGGATCGACGACGACGACCAGCGCCGAGATGCCGCCCAGCGCGGCGACGACGAGACCGAAGCGGCTGCGCGTCAGCACGGCGACCACCAGGGCGACGCCGGCCAGCACGAGCGCCCAGAGGTCCGCGCGCGGGAAGAAGATCGACACGTAGGCGGTCACCTTCGTGTAGTTCATCGACGTCGAGTAGGCGTTGCGAAGCCCGAAGGGGACGAGCCACCACGCCGAGCAGAGGAGCCCGAGCCCGACCGTGGAGGCGGCCCACCACAGCGTCGCCCTGCGGCTGCGAACCGGCTCGGGCAGGTCGTCGTCGGAGAGGCGGGACCTGCCGGGAAGCAGCTCCACCCCGGTGAGGACGACCGCGCCCGCGATCCCGAGCAACGCCGGGACGACGTGCGCAAGGACGCACGCCGCGAGCGCGAGCGCCGCCCACGCGCGGTGCCTCCCGGTGCGCACGCCCTGGGCGAACAGGCCGAGGAAGAAGAGCAGGAGCGCCACCGACAGCGAGTAGGAGTACTCCCCCGCGAGAGTCGAGAAGAGGTTCCCCCCGTAGATCGTCCACGTGGGATCGAAGAGGAACGGGAGCGTCGCGGCGGCGAGCGCTGCGGGCAGAGGCGCGCGCAACCCGAAGAGCCGGCCGAGCGCCCACGCCGCGACGGGCAGGAGGACCGACCCGAGCACCGTCCCGAGCTTGAACGCGACGTCGTAGCCGACGACGTGCGAGGCGAGGGCGACCAGGACGTCGGGGAGGACGAAGTAGAAGGTGTACGCGGGATAGCCGTCGAACCAACCGGGGTCCCAGCCGGTGAGGTGCGGGAAGAGGATGGTGTCGAACAGCGACGGCATCATGTAGTGGGCGCCGGTGTCGCCGCCCGTCGTCGCCGTGTCCGTGAAGAGCATCGGCAGGTGGAGCTGCCAGAGCACCACGGCGAGGACGCCCACGACCGCCGCCGCGGTCGCGAGCTTCGGAGCCTGCCGGGCGAGCCACCCGCTCCTCGGACGCATCGGCGCGGCTTCGGCCTCCCGTCGCTCT
>JAJYMD010000304.1 GCA_021787255.1 Actinomycetes bacterium
ACTGGGTCCCGCGGAGGTCCACTCGGCCCGTCGCTCCACTCGGCCCCGCCTCGGTAGAGTCACAGCCTGTGCCGGTACCGGGAGCATCGAGCGTGAGCCTGCTCGGCCACCGCGTGGAGCGCCGAGAGGATCCTCCGCTACTCACGGGCGAGGTCGACTTCCTCGCCGACCTTCATGTCGAGGGCATGCTTCACGCCGTGTTCGTGCGCTCGACCATCGCGCACGGAGAGCTGCGTGAGGTGGCGGTGACCGCCGCGAAGGCGCAGCCAGGGGTCGTGGCGGCCTTCACCGCCGAGGACCTCGGTCTCGCCGACATCCCCGAGTGGCAGCGGCCCGACGGCCCTGCGCGTCCGGCGCTCGCGCGTCCGTGCCTGGCGAGGGACCGCGTCCGCTTCGTCGGCGAGGCGGTCGCGGTCGTGGTGGCCGAGTCGCTGGCCGCGGCGACGGACGCGGCGGAGCTCGTCGTCGTGGACGCCGATCCGCTGCCGGTCGTCGTCGACCCCCTGGCCTCGCTCGAGGCCGAGGCGCCGCTGCTGTTCCCGGCTGTCGGCACGAACGTCGTGCTCGATGCGTCTCTGGGGGAGACGGACGTGCTCGAGGGCGCCGAGGTCGTCGTGCGCGCGCGCTTCGTGAACCAACGGGTCGCGGCGGTCCCCATGGAGACCAACGGGACCCTGGCGATGCCGGTTCCAGGCGGGCTCGAGTGCGTCGTGACCTCCCAGGCGCCCTTCGCCGTGCGGCGCGGGATCGCCCACGCGCTCGGCGTGGAGGAGGAGACGCTCCGGGTGCGGACCGTCGCGGTCGGGGGAGGGTTCGGCGCGAAGGGCGGCGTCTATCCCGAGCAGGTCGTCGTCGCCGCGCTCGCCGCGCGTCTCGGACGGCCGGTGCGCCATGTGGAGACCCGTTCGGAGAACCTGGTGGCGATGAGCCAGGGGCGTGGCCAGGTCCAGGACGTCGCCCTCGGGGCGCGGCGTGACGGCACGATCGTCGGGCTCGAGGCACGCACCGTGACCGACGTGGGGGCGTACCCCTGGCGGGGCGGCGTTCCGTTCCGCACGGCGCGGCTGATGGCGACCGGGGTCTACCGGATCCCGCGTCTCGCGCTCAGGTCGCTCGCAGTGGTGACGAACACCACGCCTGTCGGTCCCTATCGCGGCGCGGGGCGTCCGGAGGCGACGGCCATGCTCGAGCGGGCGGTCGACATGCTCGCCGTGGAGCTCGGCATGGACCCCGTGGAGGTCCGGCGTCGGAACATGCTCGCCCCTGGAGACTTCCCCTACGCGACCGCGACGGGCGCCGTGTACGACAGCGGCGACTATCAGGGGGCGCTGGACGCTGCGCTCTCGCTCGTGGGCTACGACGCGCTTCGCGCGCAGCAGGCCGAGCGGCGCCGCCGGGGCGATCCGGTCCAGCTCGGGATCGGCCTGTCGACGTTCGTGGAGGTGAGCGGTTCTGGCGCGGAGTACGGCGCGGTGTCCATCGGCGAGGATGGCGACGTCGTGGTGACCGTCGGCGCGTCTCCACACGGCCAGGGACTGGTGACCTCGCTCACCCAGATCGTGGCGAGCGTGCTCGGCGTCGAGATGGAGCGCGTGCGAGTCGTGCATTCCGACACCGGTCTCGTGCCATGGGGAGTGGGCACCTTCGGGTCCCGTTCGGGGCAGCTCGCCGGCAACGCGACGTTCGCGGCGGCCGGTGAGGTCGTCGAACAGGCGAAACAGGTCGCGTCCAGGCTTCTCGAGGTCGCGCCGGCAGACGTCGTCGTGGTGGAAGGCGGTGTGGCGGTCGCCGGGGTGCCCACCACCGCCCTCAGCTGGTCGCAGGTGGCCGCGGCCGCCCCGGGCGGCCGTCTCCATGCAGAGGGCGGGTTCACGCAGGACGACGGCACCTACCCCTTCGGGGCCCACGTGGCGGTCGTGGAGGTCGACACCGAGACCGGCCACGTCTCCCTGAGCCGGCTCGTCGCCGTCGATGATTGCGGGAACGTGGTGAACCCGACGATCGTGGAGGGCCAGGTGCACGGCGGCCTCGCCCAAGGCGTCGCGCAGGCGCTCTACGAAGAGGTCCGCTACGACGAGCTCGGCAACCCCTTGACGGCGACGCTCGCGGACTACGGGTTCCCGAGCGCCGCGGAGCTCCCCTCCTTCGAGCTCGGCACCACCGTGACCCCCTCGCCGCGGAACCCGCTCGGGATGAAAGGGATCGGCGAGTCGGGCTCGGTCGGCTCGACCGTCGCCGTCCAGAACGCGGTCGTCGACGCGCTCTCGCCGCTCGGCGTCCGCCACGTCGACATGCCGCTCACGGCAGCACGTGTGTGGCGTGCGATCCAGGAGCGGCGTGACGGCCTGGACCGAGACCGCCCGCCGGCGCACTCAGCCCGGCCCTAGGCTGCCCGCCGGCACCGTCAGCCCGGCCCTAGGCTGCCCCGCATGGGGTTCCTCCTGCGAAAGCTCCTCAGGCTCCTCCAGTTCCGACGCGAGCAGCGCCGGCGGCACGGTCGCTGAGCCTCCGGGCTGTCTGCCGCCCGGCGTCGGGGTCCCAGGCGCCGGGCTGCCTGCCGCCGGGCCGGCCTTCGGGCTCCTGGCTGCCGGGGTCGTGCGAAGGGGCGGCGTCCGGCTCGTCGCGATGCCCGGGCCACCAGGCCGCGTGGCCGATCAGCGCGGTGAGCGACGGGGTGAGGAACATGGCCATCACGAAGGCCGCGACGGCGATGCCGAAGGAGATCGCGAAGCCCATCTGGCTCAGCGTGGTGCCGCCGGCGAGCACGAGGGACGCGAAGGTGCCGGCGAGGATGAGCCCGGCCGCGGCGATCGTCGGTCCGGCATGGCGGACGGACGTGGCGGCAGCCCTGTGCGGATCGCGGCCTTCGCGGGCCTCCTCGCGCAGCCGAGACACCATCAAGATGTTGTAGTCGGTGCCCAGCGCGACGACGAAGAGGTACATCACGATGGGGAGGATGAACGTGAGGCCGCTCTGAGCGGCGGCGTCCTGGAAGACGAGGACCGTCGCCCCGAGGGTGCTCGCGAAGCCGAGCCCCACCGCCCCCATCAGGTACCACGGAGCGACCGCGCTGCGCAGCAGCAGGGCGAGGATGAGCAGGATGAGCGCGGCCGCGACCGGGAACACGAGCGCGTAGTCGTGGCCCATCGCGGTCTCGAGGTCGACATAGACCGAGGTGATCCCGCCGATCAGCGGCTTCGTGCCGGCCGGCGCGCGGTCCGCGGCTTGCTGGAGCGGGCCGCGCACCGTGTCCATTGCCGCGACGGACTGCGCCGCATGGCTGAGCACGATCCGGAAGTCCGCAGCCGTGCCGTGACCGGCGACCCGCGCGGGTGCCACGGTCGCGACGCCAGGGACGCGCGCCAGGCGGTGCCCGTAGGCCGAGAGCGCCGCGGGGGGGATGGCGGTCCCGGCGGGGGACTCGAGGTACACGTCGGTCGGCTCTGCAGCGCCGGCGGCGTAGCCGCGAAGCAGCACCTTCGAGTACAGGGCGGACTGCGTCGTGGCTGTCTGCCCCGAATTCAGTGTGAACGTCGGGTGGAAGCCGAGCGCGGCGACCGAGAGCGCGACGAGGAAGCCGGCGCTCACCGCCGCGAACCTCCCGGGGTGACGGGCGAGCGCGTCGCCGATCGCGCCGAAGCGGGCGCTCTCGGGCTCGCGTCGCCAGGCGCGCGACGGCCAGAACACCCGGGTGCCGAGCAGCGACGCGATGGCAGGGATCAGGGTGAGCCCAGCGAGGAGCGTCGTCGCCACCGCCACGGCGAGCGCCGGGCCGAGCGAGTGGAAGAGCGTGATGCTGGACAAGGTCAGCGCCAGGAACGCGATGATGACCGCGCCGGCGGCGGTCGCGATCGCGGGCCCCACCCGCGTGACCGCCTCGATCATCCCCTGCTTCGCCGCGACCCCCCCGCGTAGGCGTTCTCGGTACCGGAACATGAGGAAGAGGACGTAGTCGGTGCCGACGCCGAACAGGACGACGACGAGCATCGTGGTGACCGTGCTGTCGACGTGCATCCCGAACGCCTTGCTCAAGGACGCGATCAGGCCGTCGGCGACCTCCGAGACGAGCCCGATCGCGACCACTGGGAGCAGTGCGATCACCGGGCTGCGGAAGATGAGGAGCAGGAGCGCCAGGATGAGCCCGATGGTGGCGACGGCCACCACCTTCAAGGCCGCCTTCCCCGAGCTCTGCTGGTCGACGGCTACTGCCGCGCTCCCGGTCACGCCGGCACGAAGGCTGGTCCCCTTCACGAGCGAGGCGACGTCCCGCCGCAGCGTCAGGACCGCGTCGGTCTGCGTGGTGGTGAGCTGCCCTTGGGCGTAGGGCATCTGCACGCCGATGACGCCGACGAGCCGGTTCTTCGAGACCGTGGCGGGGTCGACCGTGCTGACGGTCTCGATGTGCTGGGACGCGAGCACGTGCTGGGCGTGCCGCAGCCACGACAGGTCGCCGGCGGTGAGCGGCCGGCTGTCGAGCGGTTCGACGACCACCAGCGCGGCTGGGGTCGCGGCGTTCGGGAACTCCTTCTCTTGGAGGTGCTGGGCCTGGACCGAC
>JAJYMD010000181.1 GCA_021787255.1 Actinomycetes bacterium
TACGACTACGGACCGCTCGGCGTCAACATGCTGCGCAACGTGAAGGACGCGTGGTGGCGCTCGATGGTCCAGCTGCGTGACGACGTCGTCGGCATCGACGCGGCGATCCTGTCGCCGCCCAAGGTCTGGGAGGCCTCGGGCCACCTGCAGAACTTCACGGACCCGCTCGTCGACTGCCGCCAGTGCCACAGCCGCTGGCGTGCGGACAAGCTGACAGGCCCCTGCCCGGCCTGCGGCTCGACCGACTTCACCGAGGCTCGCCCGTTCAACCTCATGTTCAAGACGCACGCGGGCCCCGTGGAGGACGAGGGCGCCGTCGCCTACCTCCGGCCCGAGACCGCCCAGGGCATGTTCTTGAATTTCGCGAACGTGCTTCAGACGACTCGCAAGAAGCCTCCGTTCGGCATCGCCCAGGTTGGCAAGTCCTTCCGCAACGAGATCACGCCGCAGAACTTCGTGTTCCGGACGCGAGAGTTCGAGCAGATGGAGATGGAGTACTTCGTACCCCCGGCCGAGAGCGCCAAGTGGCACGAGTACTGGATCAACGAGCGGTACCGGTGGTACGTCGAGCTCGGGATACCTCCAGACAAGCTCCGCCTGCGCCCGCACGGCCCCGACGAGCTCTCGCACTACTCGGTCGCGACCTCCGACGTGGAGTTCCTCTTCCCCTGGGGCTGGGACGAGCTCGAGGGGATCGCGAACCGCACCGACTTCGACCTGCGACGCCATGCGGAGGCCTCCGGGACGCGTCTCGACTACTTCGACCAGGCGACCGGAGAACGGTACGTCCCTTACGTCATTGAGCCGGCCGGAGGCGTGACGCGCACGATGATGGCGTTCCTGCTCGCCGCCTACGACGAGGACGAGGTGGGGGGCGAGGCCCGCACGGTGCTCCGTCTCCACCACCGGCTGGCTCCGTACCAGGTCGCGGTGCTGCCGCTCTCCAAGAAGGCGCAGCTCGAGTCCATGGCACGCGAGGTGCTCCAGCTCCTCCAGCCTCACTTCATGTGCGACTACGACGTGACCCAGAGCATCGGCCGCAGGTACCGCCGCCACGACGAGATCGGGACCCCTTGGTGCGTGACCGTGGACTTCGACTCGCTTGAGGATCGAGCCGTGACGATCCGCGAGCGCGACACCACCGGCCAGGTGCGCGTGCCAGTCGAGACCCTGGTGCCGGAGCTGCAGCGCCGCGCCGGCGGCTGACGGCTGCTGGACGCATCGAGCGTCCTCGCTCGACGGCGCGCGGCGGGCTGCGTCGGCGCCACGCCCGCCCGAGCCCACAGGCGCCCGAGGCGCGGCTCGCACGATCCCCCTGGCAGCCGTAAGGTGGGTCCGTCCCCCAGAGTAGATCGCGCCCTGCGACACGGACCGTGAGCCGGGCCTCGCAGGGCCAGGAGGCTCCATGCCGTACGTCTTCGACTTCGACCATTCGCACCGCCGCCCCCCGATGGAGATGAAGGACCTTCTCGGGGGGAAAGGCGCCAACCTCGCCGAGATGACGTCCGTCCTCAGGCTGCCGGTGCCGCCGGGCTTCACGATCTCGACGGAGGCGTGCCGCGCCTACATGGAGGCCGGGTGGCCCGAGGGGCTCGACCGGGAGGTCGCCCGGGCGAGAGAGCGTCTCGAGCGTGCCATGGGCAAGGAGATCGGCGATCCTGCCGACCCGCTGCTCGTGTCGGTGCGCTCCGGGGCGGCGTTCTCCATGCCCGGGATGATGGACACCGTCTTGAACCTCGGGCTGAACGATCGGTCGGTCGAAGGGCTCGCCAAGCAGACCGACGACGAACGGTTCGCGTACGACTCGTACCGGCGCTTCGTGGCGATGTACGGGCGGATCGTCCTGGGCATCCCCGGCGAGGAGTTCGACGCGCTCTTCGACGCGGCGAAGGAGCTCGCCGGAACGACCTCCGACGCACGCGTGCCGACCGAGCTGCTGCGCTACCTCGTGGGCTCCTACCAGCAGACCGTCGAGCGCCACACCGGTGTGCCGTTCCCCCAGGACCCGACCGACCAGCTCCACGGAGCGATCGAAGCGGTGTTCCGCAGCTGGAACGGCGCCCGGGCGGTCGCGTACCGAGAACGCGAGCACATCCCCCACACCCTCGGCACCGCGGTCAACGTGCAGGCGATGGTCTTCGGCAACCGGGACGACCGCTCGGGGACCGGCGTCGGGTTCACCCGAGACCCGGCGACGGGTTCCCGGGGCGTCTACGGGGACTTCCTCGTGAACGCCCAGGGCGAGGACGTCGTCGCCGGCATCCGCAACCCGGAGCCCCTGTCCGAGCTGGAGCGGACCTTTCCCGATGTCTACCGCGAGCTGATGGACGTGTTCGACCGGCTCGAGCGTCACTACCGGGACATGTGCGACACGGAGTTCACCATCGAGCAGGGCAAGCTCTGGATGCTCCAGACCCGCGTCGGCAAGCGGACGGGGCGGGCCGCCTTGAAGATGGCCGTTGACATGACGAAGGAGCCGAAGATCCGCCTGACCCGCGCCGAGGCAGTGTCGAGGATCACCGAGGACCATCTCGCCGCCGTGCTCCACCCGCAGTTCGCCGGGACGGGCTACCAGGTGATCGCGAAGGGCCTCGCCGCGTCGCCCGGCGCTGCAGTCGGCCGGGCGTACTTCACCGCCGACGACGCAGAGGCCGCCGGGAAGCGGGGCGAGCACGTGGTGCTCGTGCGCAACGAGACCTCCCCCGAGGACGTGCACGGCATGCTCGCGGCCGACGGCGTCCTGACCGCGCGCGGCGGCCTCGTCAGCCACGCGGCGGTCGTGGCGCGAGGGTGGGGCAAGCCGGCGGTGGTCGGAGCCGAGGCGCTGCGCATCGCGCGGCACAGCTTCAGCGCCGGCGGCGTCACCGTGCACGAAGGCGAGTGGGTCTCCATCGACGGCTCGACCGGAGAGGTGGTCGCGGGGAGGGTCGAGCTCACGGCGGCATCGCCGCCACCCGAATTCGACGTCCTGCTCGGCTGGGCGGACGAGATCCGTGCCGGGGAGCTCGGGGTGCGCGCCAACGCCGATACCGGGGAGGACGCCGCCAACGCCCGCCGGCTGGGTGCCGAAGGGATCGGGCTGTGCCGCACCGAGCACATGTTCCTCGGCGAGGACCGGCTGCCCGTGGTGCGCAGGATGATCCTCGCGGAAGGCGAGGACGAAGAACGCGAGGCGCTCGAGCAGTTGCGCGAGGTGCAGCGGGAGGACTTCGTCTCGATCCTCGAGGCGATGGACGGGCTGCCGGTGACCGTCCGGCTGCTGGACCCTCCGTTGCACGAGTTCCTCCCGTCGATCGAAGAGCTCGCCGTCAAGGAGGCGACGACTGGCCACAGCGCCGAGGAGCACAAGCTCTTCGAGGCTGCGAAATCTTGGCGCGAGGCGAACCCGATGCTCGGCACCCGAGGCGTGCGGCTCGGGGTGATCAAGCCGGGCCTGTACGCGATGCAGGTGCGAGCGCTGATGCAGGCGGCGCGCGAGCGCGCGGCGGCAGGTGGTCACCCGGTCGTCGAGATCATGATCCCGCTCACTGTCTCCCGCGAGGAGCTCGCGCTCGCACGAAGCTGGGTCGAAGAGGCGATCGCCGAGACGAGCGGTGCGGAGGAGCCGTCGACGAACGGCCGCCGAAAGGGATCGCGTCGAGGGCGGGTGTCGACGAACGGCGCAGGGATCGAAGTGAACATCGGCACGATGATCGAGACGCCGCGCGCCGCGCTCCGGGCGGCCGAGATCGCAGAGGTGGCCGACTTCTTCTCGTTCGGCACGAACGACCTCACGCAGATGACCTTCGGCTTCAGCCGAGACGACGTCGAAGGCAGGATGATGTCCGCGTACCTCGAGAAAGGGCTCCTCACTCGGAACCCGTTCGAGACCGTCGACGTCGACGGTGTGGGCGAGCTGGTGCGCGTCGCGACCGCGCGCGGGCGCGACACGAAGCCGGAACTGAAGGTAGGCGTCTGCGGCGAGCACGGTGGCGACCCGGCGTCGATCCGCTTCTTCTATGGCGCCGGCCTCGATTACGTGAGCTGCTCGCCCTTCCGGGTGCCCGTCGCTCGCCTCGCTGCCGCGCAGGCGGTCATCGCCGCCGGTGAGCAGGACGAGGCGCCGCGCGGGCGCGGTCGAAGCGCCGGAGCCAAGGGGGAGGGCCCCGTCGCGCCGGGCTCGTCGCGGGACCGCGGAGGGACGAAGCGCGCCGAGTCGAAGGCGTTGTCGGCGTCGAGGACGCGGCCGAGCTCTCGGAAGAAGGAGAAGGCGACGGCGTCCTCCGGGGGCTCCAGGACGCTCGGGACGGCGAGGTCCGTGGCGCCCCTCGAGCGGGCAGGGCGCGCGCACAACGGCAAAGGGGCTCGCGGTCGCTCCTGACTCCGCCGGGCCTGGCCGATCCTCTGGGGTCCGGTCCGATCCCTGGCGTGGTCCCTCTCCTGAGGCGGGTGCTCGTGGAGGCCGCCAAGTGTGCGGGTGCGCCAGCGGCTCGGGGTACCCTCCGCTGAGTGAGCATCCCCGACGAGGAGGTGGCGCAGGTGCGCGCCTCCACCGACATCGTCGCGCTCG
>JAJYMD010000239.1 GCA_021787255.1 Actinomycetes bacterium
CAGCGCGATGAGCGGCAGCTCCCACTTCTCGGCCGCGACGACCAGCTCGCGCGGCATCTGGGTGAAGCGGCGCACGAGCTCGATGCCCAGGCCGCTGACGCCGGCTTCTGCCAGCTCCCGGATGTACTCGGCGAGCGCGTCGTGGCCCTCTGGAAGCGCAATGCCCGTCGTGAGGATGAGCTCTCCGCCTCGCAGCAGCTGGGCGATGTCGGGGACCTCGGCCACGTGGACCCAGCGCACCGGCCGCAGCAGGCGGCTCCGGCCAGCCATCACACGGGGGTGTGCCGCCTGCACCTCCTCGATGCCCAGCACGTCCGCGACGGTGACGATGCTGGCATCCCTCAGAGGCGTGACCTCGGTGTCGGCCACCGCTCGGGATGATACAGACACGCTGGAGCGACGCAGCGCCACCGGCTACCCGTCAGCCGGTCGACAACATGTCTTCATCCGACCGTCACGTCCAGACAGTTTGTCCATTGAAGCTCTCCCTTCGGCGTCCCACACTGTCGAGACGAGAAGTGCAAGAAGAGAAGCAAGAGAAGTCAAGACAAGGCACGAGAAGCCAAGAGCGAGCAAGAGTAGGCAAGATAAATCAAGAGAAGTCAAGACAAGTCAAGAGACGTAGGGACGACGGAGGGGGCAACAATGCCAGGCGTACCAGTACCAGCAAACAGGTCGCGGTCCGTGCGCGGAGGCCGCCCGCACCTCGGTTCCGGCCGCAGGCGCAGGCCGCTCGTGGTGGCGGCAGCTCCGGTCGCGGCGGTCCTGCTCCTCGCAGGGACGACCGTCCTCGCAGGGACCTCGGTGTCGGGCGCGGCGAGCCCGAAGGGACTCGCGGCTGCCAGAGCGGTCGTGGACGAGTACAGCAGGGTCCCGACCTTCAAGGCCCCCGGACCTGCCTTCGACGCGAAGAAGCTCGACGCTGGCAAGACGCTGTTCAGCGTCCCGGTCGACAGCCAGGACCAGTTCGTCCAGATCCTGGAGAACGACATGGCGGCGGTGGCGAAGAAGGTCGGCATCCACTTCGTCGACTACACGAACGACGGGAACCCCACGACATGGGTGAAGGGCATGCAGCAGGCGACGGCGGAGAAGGCCAACCTCATCGACCTGCTCGCCGGGATCAACCCCGAGCAGCTGACGCCCGAGGTCAAGGCCGCGAGAGCGGCGCACATTCCCGTGGTCGCCTCGGACGCGTACAGCATCGGGCAGAAGTCCGACCCGCTGCTCACCGGGGTCGTGGACGTGCCCTACGACGGTGCCGGGACGATCATGGCCGACTGGACGATCGTGAACAGCGGCGGCCACGCGGACGCGCTCGTGATCGAGTCGAACGACGTCGTCTCGAGCCCCACAGAGGCCAAGGCGGCGGTGACCGCGTTCCACGACAACTGCCCTGCCTGCAAGGTGAAGGTGCTCAACATCCCGGTCGCGGACTGGGCCTCCGACACCCAGACCGAGGTCGAGTCGGCGCTTCGGGCCACACCGAGCATCGACTACGTGATCCCGGTCTACGACAGCCAGTCCCAGTACATCATCCCTGCCATCAGCCTCGCGGGAGACACGGGCAAGGTGCACATCGTCAGCTACGACGGTACCGCGTTCGTCCTCAAGTACCTCCAGGAGCACAACGACGTCGTCATGGACGTCGGCGAGGACCTGAAGTGGATCGCCTGGGCGATCATGGACCAGGAGATGCGGATCATGGCCGGGCTGAAGCCCGTGCCGAACGAGAACACGCCCATGATGATCTGGACGGCGAAGAACATCGCCAAGGCTGGCAACCCTCCCCAGCAGTCGAAGGGGTACGGCACAGGGTTCCAGACGGGGTACGAGAAGCTCTGGGGCCTCTCGCACTGACGATGGCGGAGGCGACGACATCCGGACCGCTGCTCGAGATCGAGGGTCTCTCGAAGTCCTTCGGCTCGACGCAGGCGCTCGACCGGGCGTGGCTGAAGGTCATGCCCGGTCGAGTGCACGGGCTCGTCGGCCAGAACGGCTCGGGCAAGTCGACCCTCGTGAAGGTGCTCGCCGGCTACCACGATCCGGACCCGGGTGCACGCATCGTGATCGGCGGCAGAGAGGTGACGCACACACTCGGTGGTGGGGGGAGCCGAGCGAACGGCCTGTACTTCGTGCACCAGGACCTCGGTGTCGTTGGCGCGCTGTCGGTCGCGGAGAACCTCTTCATCGACCGGTTCGTCGACCAGCCGAAGGCCTGGGTCCGTTGGCGCGCGGAGCACGCGAAGGCCTCCGAGCTGCTCGCGTCGTTCGGCGTGCGGGTCGACCCTCGTCGCAAGATGGCGGAGCTGCCGGTCGCAGTCCAGGCGATGGTGGTGATCGTGCGGGCCGCGGAGCGCCTGCGCGCCGGCAGCCCGGAGTCCGGCGACCGAGGCGGCGTGCTGGTGCTCGACGAGGCGACCGCGTCGCTGCCCCTCGCCGCACGCGACCAGCTGCAGTCGGTCGTGCGTGCCGTCGTCGCCCTTGGGCACGCCGTGCTGTTCGTTTCGCACTTTCCCGATGAGGTCCTCGAATGGGCGGACCACGTGACGGTCCTGCGCGACGGTCGGGTGGTTGCCGATCGCGAGACGCAGGGGATGACCGAAGACGAGCTCGTGGAGCTGATCATCGGACGGCAGATGGAGCCGCATCAGGGCGTGGTGGTCCCCGCCTCGAGCGGCGGGTCGACGTCGTCGATGGTCGTGACAGGGCTGACGGGCCAGGAGGTCGACGGGCTCAGCTTCGCGGTCCAGCCCGGAGAGGTGCTCGGCCTGACGGGCCTGGTTGGGTCGGGCTTCGACGAGGTGGCTCGCATCCTCGGTGGTGCGAGCGTGGCACGCGCAGGCGAGATGGTGCTCGACGGTCGGCGCTGGGACCTGACCGCCTTCTCCCCGGCGGCGGCGCGCAAGGCGGGTGTCTCGCTCGTCCCCGACGACCGCCACCGCCTCGGCGTGGCACCAGCGCTCACCGTCTCCGAGAACATCTCGCTCTCGGTGCTCGACCGCTACCGGGGTGTCGCCGGGCGCATCAAGCATCGACGGCTGCGCCAGGAGGTGCGCCGGCTCCTGGCGGACTACGACGTCCGCCCCCCTGATCCGGACCTGCCGCTCAGGAGCCTCAGCGGCGGGAACCAGCAGAAGGTGGTGATCGCGAAGGCGATGGCCGGTGCGCCGAGGGTCCTGCTCCTCGACGAGCCCACGAAAGGCGTCGACGTCGGAGCGCGCTCGGAGATCCTGGAGAAGCTGCGAGACGTGGCGCGCGCCGGAACCGCGGTGGTCTGCTCGACGACGGACGCGTCCCAGCTCGAAGATCTCTGCGATCGGGTCCTCGTGCTGCGACGGGGGCGACTGTGCGCCGAGCTGACCGGGGAGGCGATCAATGAGGACCGCATCGTCGAGGAGACCTACAGCTCGGTCGTCTGAGCCGGGGAGTGCCCGGCGGCCGCGCCGGGCGCACGGGAAAGCCGGGTGCACGTGAAGGACATGAAGGAAGAGGGGCTGGACGGGCAGGGGGTGAATGTGGCGGTCGAGGTCACGCCTTCAGGGGTCGGACTGCTCGCCGACGACGAGCAGCTCGTGGCGCGCGGCCCGTCCTCTGGTCGCAAGCGCGTGAGCGACTGGCTCGGTCGGTCAGCTGTCCCGATCGTGTGGGCGGCAGTCGTCGTCATCTTCTCGATCTTGAGGCCGGCGACGTTCCCGACGATCGGCACCTTCGGCGCGATCTTCGGGTCGGAAGCCGTGCTCGTGATCGTGACGCTGGGCCTGCTCGTCCCGCTGCGCGCGGGGGACTACGACCTGTCGGTGGCAGGAACGCTGACCCTCTCGTCGATGATCATCGGACGGCTCAACGGCGGCGCGAGGATCGAGATCTGGATCTGCGTCGCGATCGCGCTCGCGATCGGGGTCGGTGTCGGGCTGCTGAACGGGTTCTTCGTGCGCGTCTTCGGCATCAACCCGTTCATCGTGACGCTCGGGATGGGTACCTTTCTGCTCGGCATCACGCTGCTCATCAGCAACGATCAGACCTACGCCGGCGTCTCGGTGGCGCTCGACGACATCACCGAGACGGACAGGTTCCTCGGGATCCCCCTCGAGTTCTACTACGCGCTGGCCCTCTGCGTGATCGTGTGGTACGTCTTCGAGCACACGACTCTCGGGCGACGGCTCCTGTTCGTCGGCAGTGGCCGAGAGGTGGCACGCCTGAGCGGGGTCCGGGTCGAGCGGATGCGGGTCGGGGCGCTCGTCGTATCGGGGCTCCTCGCTGCGCTCGCGGGGATCTTCTTCGCAGGCACCTCCGGCGCGGCGAACCCGACCGCCGGCAGCTTCTTCCTGCTCCCTGCCTTCGCCGCGGCCTTCCTCGGAGGCACCACGATCATGCCGGGCCGGTTCAACGCATGGGGCACGATCGTGGCCGCCTACTTCCTCGTGACGGGTGTGACGGGGCTGGAGATCCTCGGCGCCCAGAGCTGGGTGCAGACAGTCTTCTACGGCGGCGCGCTCGTGCTCGCGGTCGCCTTCGCCCAGCTTTCCAAGGG
>JAJYMD010000459.1 GCA_021787255.1 Actinomycetes bacterium
CCGCTAACAGGAGGTACGTGCTGTGCGTCGTGCGGATGTCCTCGTGCCCTTTTCTGGAGTTCGGCCTGTGCTTTATGGGCCTTGAGCTGGGATGACAGGTTTCGCGCAGGTGTGCGGCACGGGTGCTCAGCAGCCGCGGTTGAGACGCCCCATGAGCTCACGGTTGATCTGACGGGCGGACTCGAGCTCCTCGGTCCGCCGGGCGAGGGCTTCCTGCGCGTCGAACAGCGCCTGCTCGAGCTCAGTCACTCGGACGCTGTCCGTGCCGGGCGCATGTCCGATCTCCGCGAGCACCTCCTTGCCGGTCAGCTCGCCGAGACGTCGGCGGAGCGCAGCCAGATCGGCTTCCAGGCGACGGTTCGCCGCCTTGGCGTTCTCGAGATCCGCTCGCAGAGACGCGGTCGTGGTGCGCGCGCTGGCGGCGATCGCGCCGGTCTGGCGGTCGAGGAGCTGTGAGGCCCGCCGGGCGACCTCTGCGCGAAGCTCCGGATGGTCGTAGACGAAGCGTCGGCTCACCCCGGCCCGGCGGGCCAGGACCGAGAGGACCGGTGCCTCCCCGGCGCCGACCATGGCCTCGAGGGTGGCGAGAAGCCGGGCGGCCTTGGCCTCGGAGTCGGCCCGGCGTAGCCGACTCAGGTGGCTCGCGTGCTCAGCCATGGGCCGCTTCGGCCTCGATCGTGGGGAACAGGCCGGGGCGCGCCTGGCGCGCGAGGCCGCGGAAGCGAACCGGGAAGGTCGTCTCGAGTGTCGCTCGGGCTCGGCGCATGGTCGATATCGCCTCCTCCGCCGCTGCCCGGTCTCCGTCGTCGAGGCCGGTCAGCACCTCCTCGTTGGCGCCGATCAGGCGGCGGATCGCCTCGATCTCGGCCTCCGAGGGGGCGGCGTCGGCTCGGGCCCACTCGGCCAGCTCTGGAGCCGCCGCCTCGAGGCGTTCCCGGTCGGCGAGCAGCTGGGTGAGGTAGGAGCGCAGCTCCGGCTGGTAGGAGGGGTCGGTCCGGAAGTAGGTGCAACCCGAGCAGCGGTGACGGAACGGACAGCACTGCCCGCCGGCGGCGATGTTGGTCGGCTCGGTGCAGATCCCGAACGGCACCGCTACTTGACCGACCTGCTCGCGGAGCGCCTCGGAGGGTGCCAGCGATCCGGCACCCGGCCGCACCCGGCGGCCGGCGGCATCGAGCTGGAGCGAGCCGAGGGCGTCCTGGGCGGCCCGCTTCCTGGTAGCGGTCACCCGGTAGTACCCGAGCGTGGTGCGCACCGTGTCATGGCCGAGAAGCTCACGCAGCACATCGACCGGCGTCCCGGCATCGGCATGGCGCTGGGCGAAGCTGTGGCGGAAGGCGTAAGGGCTGACCCGCTCACGCGGGAAGGGGATCGGCTTGCCGGAGCTGTCTCGTTCCGGGCTGTCGAGACGCTCGAGCGCGCTCACCCACGCCCGCATCTCTCGCTGGAGGTGCGAGGTCCCGATGGCCTTGGTCCCGCCGGGGTTCTTCAAAGGCCTCGGGAACAGGACCAGCCCTTCGACCGGGGTGTTGGGATAGGCGAATCGCACTCGGGCTTGTTGGGCGGTGATGATCGCAGCCTCTCGCTCGTGGATGGGCAGCCGGCAGTTGGTCTTCCCGACCTTGGGCATGTCGTGCACGAGCACCGGGCTGGACCGCCCCGTGCCGTCCTCGCCGACGTGGCGGTCGTGGTCGAGACAGTCGTAGCGCAGACCACACAGCTCGGCCGTGCGTCGTCCGATCCCGGCACCGAGCTCGACCGCGGCCCGGATCGTCGGCCCCGCGCGTGACTCGAGCAGGGCCAGGCTCTCGGCCGAGAGGAGCTGGGCGAGCACCGAATCGGGAAGCGCCCGACCCACGGCGTCGTCACGGCGCGCTCGGCGGGGACGCTCGGCCGGGCGGATCGTGACATCGCCGGGCAGGCGGGCCAGCACCCCTCCCGGCTCGGCCAGTCCCATCTCCCGGCAGTCCCGCAGAAAGCGCGCCACGAGATGCACCGTCGTCTCTCGCCTTGGCCGAGACAGCTGCCCGGAGCGCTCCAGGTGGCCGAGACGGGCGAGGAAGGCCTCCACGTCCAGGTGGCCGAGCCCGCCGGGGTCCTCGCCGCCGTCACCACGACGGCATAGCTGGGCCGAGAACAGGCCGACGGCGCCGATCATGGCCCGCACCGCACCGGGCTTCATCTCACAGATCGCTTGAGCCGCCCAGGCCTTGGCCGCCTGGCGCAGCCAGACCTGGGCGATCGGAGCGGTCGGGGGCTGGCCGGGATAACGGGGGCTCGTCCCCCCGCCCACGAAAGAGAGCTTCCCGGCAGCGCCGAAGAGGCGCAGGTCCCAGCAGTCCTTGTCGTACTCGGAGCTCGCGTCCCCGAGCGCCAGCACGCTGCGATCCGCGGCGAAGGCACAGAACCACCGCACCGGCGTGCGCTCGGCAGCGCTCGAGGCTGCCTCGGCCATGCTGGACGCGCCGCTGCGGCGAAGGTGCGCAACGACCGAGCGCAGGGTGGTCACCATGACCTGGCGTCCCTCGGCCAGGGCGGCCTGGAGCCCGCAGAGGACCTCGGCGATGAGCTCGGGGTCCAGCCCGGCCATGACGACCCGGCCGGTCCGGTCGGACACACACGGCGCCGCCGCGTGCCGAAAGGCAGTCAGGTCCGGCTGGCCTGCGCTTCTCCAGGCCGAGCCGTGCGCCGGGCACAGCAAGGTGGCCGGGTGCCCGGCCAGGCGCTCGCAGGCCCACACGGTGCAGACGCCGATGCTCGGCCGGGGAGTGGCGGGCGGGTAGGTGCTGTCGCCGGAGACGAAGGCCTCAACGCTCTGGCGGCGTCGGCGTCGGAGGCCGTCGCAACTGGCGCACAGGTCGTTGGTCTGGACCGGACGCTCGAAGCCGGGCAGGCGACACACGAGGCACAGACGGTCCCTCGAGCGGGACTTGCGTTGCGGCCCTCGGGCGCAGAACGCCTCGAGGACGGTGACTCGTCTCTCATTCTTGAACCGGGCCAGGCACCCCCCGCACAGCCCGCTCGGGCTCCAGGCCTCGCCAGCGCAGCCAGAGACCCGGCAGGTCCGGTAGCCGAACAGACGGTGGCCGGGGTCGGGGCTGAACGTGACGCTCGCCGGGTCCCAGCCGGCCTCGATCAGCACGCGAAGGTCCAACACGTCGCTGGGGCGCCGAGCGGGCCGTCTTGACGTCGCGCCCCCGACGGGGGCAAAGGTCGCGCTCATGTGGTCCCCCGGGCGACATCGATGGGGCCGAGGCGTTCCACGGCGGCGCGCTGGGCGTCGTAGTCGGGATGGAGGTAGCGCTCGGTCGAGCGGATCGAGGCGTGACCAAGCAGTTCCTTCACGACATCGAGCCCGGCCCCTCGGGCAAGGAGCTCGGTCGCCGTCGCGTGGCGGAACATGTGCGGCGTCACAGTCCGAGCAAGCCCTGCCCGTTGCGAGGCGGCCTGAAGCCACTTGCGGAAGCCGTCGGTCGTCATCGGGCGCCCGAAGGGCGCATGGGCCACGTTCACAAGGGCGAAATCGCAGCCCTGCGCGCCCGGGCAGGCGTCGCGCTCGTGGAGGTAGCGGTCGTAGCAGGCGAGCAGCTCCGGGGGAACTGGCACGCTGCGCTCGCCGGACTTCGCCCGGGCGCCGTTCGGGTTCTCGCGGGCGACGACGTGCAGGTGCGGTCCAGCCATCGTGCAGCCGAGCGCCGCGGCTGAGGAGGCGAAGTGCAGATCCGAGCGGCGCAGCCCGAGCGCCTCGCCGACGCGCAGCCCGCAGAACCACAAGAGCACCAAGGCGAAGCGGTCCCGCCACGAGCGGCATGCCCCGAGAAGGGCCTCGACCTCGTCGTGGCGCACCGGAAGTGGCCGCTGGCTCCGACGGACGCGCTGGACGTGGCGAGGACGCGCCCGGTAGCGGAGCCCCGAGCCCTCCGGACGCAGCTCGGCCGGCAGGTGTCGGTCGTCGCCGACCTCGTAGAGGAAGGTGAGCACCGACACCTCGAGGGTCCCGTTCGCGACGGCGTGCTTGTAGCACTCGCGCACCGCGGCGAGCAGGTGGTTGATCCGGCCCGCACTGCGAACCCGGCCCTGGCCCGAGCCAGCTCGGGTGATCGGCGTCGTCTTCAGCATCGCGACGAACAGCGACAGGTCCCGTGCACCGGCGACGAGATCGCGTCCGCTCTGCTCGCACCAGTCGAGGAAACAGGCGAGGTCACCGGCATACGCTCGCGTCGTTCCCTCGGCGCGGTCCGCCCCGAGGCGGAGGTGGCGGAGGAAGGCGTCAGCGACCGGGACCGGACGCCAGGTCCCATCGAGCACCGTCCAGTACGCGAGCGTCTCGGTCAGCGCGACCCGCAGCGCCTGCACGGAGCTCTCCGGTGTCGTTCACAGTTGTGCACGTGGCGCACAGTAGGCAGAGGGTGTGACGGTCACCCCGCTCGAGCAGCGCTCCGCGGGACAGTTCGCGACGGCCATCCCACTCCAGAAAAGAAGCCCTTCTTCAGGCTGTCCCCAAATCT
>JAJYMD010000002.1 GCA_021787255.1 Actinomycetes bacterium
GGACGGCGTAATGAACAACGTCGGCGTCGTGGCGGCCGGGCTGCCCGAGAAGATCCCGTTGGCCGAGTGGGAGCGCGTCATGAGCACGAACCTCCTGTCGATCGTGCGGAGCAACGCCGTGTTCCTGCCTCTGCTCCTCGAGCAGCGATCCGGCCACGTCGTGAACACCGCGTCCGCAACGGGGCTGTTCCAGTACGAGTACGAGCGGATGCCGTACTCGGTGAGCAAGGCCGCGGTGATCGCCCTCAGCGAGGCCCTCGCGCTGTACCTCCACCCGCGCCACGTGGGCGTCACCTGCCTGTGCCCCGGCCCCGTCGCGACCAACATCCGTCAGCAGGTCACCTTCTCGGGCGCCCCCGTGCGCATGCACCCGCCGGTCAAGGGGATGACCCCGGCCGACCCGATCGCGGTCGGCGAGATGGTGGTCGACGCCATCCGGCGCGACCGGTTCCTCGTGCTCACCCACCCCGAGCTCCACGAGCTGCTGGTCGAGCGGGCGAAGGACCCCGAGGGCTTCCTCGCCGAGCGGATCCGCAGCGTCGAGGGGGGATGACGGAGGCTGCCCCCCAGGTGGAGAGCCGGGGCTGCCTACGACCGCCGTCGTGGCCGGTCCTCACGCCGGGTCGAGCGGCGCCGCGGGGCTCGGTGTGCGGAGCCACGCGAGCACCTCGTCGGTGTCGTGCCCGAGCGCCGGCGGCGGCAGGCGGTAGGTGACCGGCGATCCCGAGAGCGTGAGCGGGTTCGCGACGCTGGAGACGTCGCCGCTCGGTCCCGGTTGCCTGACCGCCGCGTCGAGGCCGAGGCGCCGAGCGTCGCGAAATGCCCCGGCGACGTCGTTCACCGGGCCGCACGGCACGCCCGCCGCGCGCAGGACCTCCACCCACTGCGTGGTGGGGCGCGTCGAGAGCTGCGCCTCGAGCAGGCGGGCGAGCGTGTCGCGGTTCGCGACGCGTGCCGGGTTGGTCGCGAAGCGCTCGTCATCGGCGAGCGCCTCCTCGCCGATCGCGCCGCAGAGCGTCCGGAACTGGCCGTCGTTGCCGACGGCGAGCGCGAGCACGCCGTCCATCGTGGGGAAGGTCTCGTACGGGGCGATGCTCGGGTGCCGATTGCCGAGCGCGTGGGGGACCGTTCCAGTGTTCAGGTAGGCCGAGGCCTGGTTCACGAGCGAGGCGAGCGCGCTCGACATCAGGCTCACCTCGACGCGTTGGCCGACGCCGCCGTCGCGGCGCGCCTCGAGCGCCGCGAGGATCCCGATCACCGCGTAAAGCCCGGTGAGGACGTCGACCACCGCGACCCCCACTTTGGTCGGCGGTCCGCCCATCGGCCCGGTGATGTCCATGAGGCCGCTCATGGCCTGGACGACGAAGTCGTAGCCCACGAGGTCCGCTCCCTTGGTGCCGGCGCCGCCGAAACCCGAGATCGAGCAGTAGACGAGCCCAGGGTTCACCGCCGCGAGCTGGTCGTAGTCGAGCCCGAACGCGGCCAGCCGCCCGGGGCGGAAGTTCTCGACGAGCACTGTCGCACGTTGCGCGAGGCGGCGAGCGTCCGACGCGCCCTCCGGCGTCGACAGGTCGAGCACGACACTACGCTTGTTGCGGTTGACGCTCAGGTAGTAGGTGCTCTCGTGGCCCAGGAACGGCGGCCCCCAGCTGCGCGTGTCGTCGCCGCGGGGATGCTCGACCTTCACCACGGTCGCGCCGAGGTCGCCGAGCAACATCGTCGCGAGCGGCCCAGCAAGGACACGGCTGAAGTCCGCCACGAGGCAGCCGCTGAGCGCCCCGCGCGCGGCGGGTTCTTCGGGTGGTTGCATCCACGCATCATGGCGCGCGCACGTGCGGCGACGAGCCTGTCGGGCCCTCGATGAAGTCCCCCGCTGCTCGCCGCAGGTCGCGGAGCAGCTCGAAGAGGTGCTCGACTCCGCCGGGGCCGACGCCGAGATCCGCGAAGACCTGCGCGTTCATCGCTGCAGTCGCCTCCGTCGCCCTCGCACGTCCCTCAGCGGTCAGCCGGGCCAGCGTGCCTCGGCCGTCGGAAGGGTTCGGCACGCGTTCGACGAGCCCCTGCTCCTCCAGCCGGTCGATCGCATTGGTGACGCTGGCGGGGTTCACCTGGAGGCGCTCGCCGATCTTGCCGAGCGGGAGGGCTGCGCGCGAGGAGAACGAAAGGAGCATCAGCACCTCGTAGCGGGAGAAGGTGAGGTCGAAGGGGCGCAGCGCGGCGTCCGCCCGAGCGAGCAGCAGCTGCTGGACCCGCATCACCGAGGTGACGACCGCCATCACGGGAGCAGCGTCGTGCCATCCGTGGAGCGTCCACTGGCGGCGGGCCTCTGCAATGGGGTCGAAGTGGAGCGGCTCGCGCTCGGGCACGGCGAAAAGGCTACGCAAGCGCTCGGAGCCGCTCGGATCGACGAGGGAGGCGGCCCAATTCGATCAGCGCAATACCATCAGTTGCGCGGGACCATCAGTTGCGCGGGCGCTGGCGCGGCTGGCCCGGAAGGGTGCCGGGGCGCTGCCCGCCGCCGCGCTGGCCCTTCTGGCGCTCCTGGCGGCCTGCCGCACGCCGCAGCGCGCGGTTCGTGGTGACGTGGTCCTCTGAGCCCATCTCCATCATGTCTTCGACGAGCTGCTGGCGCTTTGGCTTCGGCACCCGCCGGAGCTGGCGCTCGAGCCGCACCAGGCTGTCGGGGAGCGGCCGGCCCTTGTCCTGGTACTTGTCGATCGTCTTCAGGATCCGGCGCGCGTAGCGGCGGCGGAGCCACGGCGTCCGGCCGATGAAGCGGGCCGGCGCGTCGCGCAGCCTGCGAAGGAGCTTTCGCCGGGAGGGAGGCGTCGCCATGGGTGCCTGTCTACCCGAGGTCGCCCGGCACGCCGGCGGGAGCCGGCACACCGGCGGACGTGCGGCGGGTCTCTTGGTCGGCGAACTGAGTGTGGTACAGCAGCGTGTAGAGACCCCCCGCCGCAAGGAGCTGCTGGTGCGTCCCGCGTTCGACGATCCGGCCGTCGTCGACGACGAGCAACTGGTCGGCGTCGCGCACGGTGGAGAGCCGGTGCGCGATGACGAGCGACGTGCGTCCGACGAGCGCGCGGCGAAGCGCCTCTCGGACCGCCGCCTCCGACTCGGAGTCGAGGTGGGCGGTCGCCTCGTCCAGCACGACGACATCAGGAGCCTTGAGGATGAGCCGTGCGAGCGCGACGCGCTGCTTCTCTCCGCCCGAGAGCCGGTAGCCGCGCTCGCCGACGAGGGTGTCGAGCCCGTCGGGCAGCGAAGCGACCATCGGGAGGATCTGGGCCTGCTCGAGCGCGCCCAGGAGCTCCTCGTCGCTCGCCTCCGGGCGCGCGTAGAGCAGGTTCGCCCGGAGGGTGTCGTGGAAGAGGTGGGGGTCCTGGGCCACCACGCCGACCACCTCGCGCAGCGAGTCGAGCGTCGCGTCGCGCACGTCCACGCCGCTCACGCGCACGGTGCCTGCGGTCGCGTCGTACAGGCGCGGCACGAGCATGCTGATCGTGGTCTTTCCCGCGCCGGACGGGCCGACGAGCGCGACCATCTGCCCCGGCTCGACCCGGAAGGAGATGTCGTGGAGCACTTCGGCGCGCACGGGCGCCTCGAGCGTGGCGACGGCCTCGAGGGAGGCGAGAGAGACCTCCTCTGCGCTCGGGTAGGTGAACGAGACGTGGTCGAACTCGATGCTGGCCGGGCCGCGGCGGATGGCGACCGCGTCCGGGCGCTCTTTGATCATGGGCTCGAGGTCGAGCACCTCGAAGATCCGCTCGAAGGAGACGAGGGTGGTCATCACGTCCAGGTTCAGGTTCGAGAGCTGCGTGAGGGGGCCGTAGAGGCGCGCCAGGTACGCGGTCAGCGCGACGATGGTGCCGATCGCCAGCACACCGTGGACCGCCTCGACGCCGCCGAAGCCGTAGGCGAACGCGGTCGCGAGCGACGCGGTGAGGACGAGCGCGACCATGAAGATGCGGGCGTACAACGCCTGCACGACGCCGATGTCACGGACGCGGGCAGCCTTCACGTCGAACTCCCGCTGCTCGGCTTCGGGGCGGCCGAAGAGCTTGACCAGCATCGCCCCGGACACGTTGAAGCGTTCCTGCATGACCATGTTCATCTCGGCGTTCAGGTCGTAGCTCTCCTTGGTGAGCGTTCCGATCTTGCGTCCGATGAAGCGGGCCGCCACGAGGAAGGCGGGGAGCAGCACGAGCGCGATGAGGGTGATCTGCCACGACAGGTAGAGCATCGCCCCGAGCACGATGAAGACCGTCACGAGGTTCCCGACGACGTTCGAAAGGAGTGTCGTGAAGGCCTGCTGCGCGCCGATGACGTCGTTGTTGAGGCGGCTCACCATGGCCCCGGTCTGGGTCCTCGTGAAGAACGCCAGCGGCATCTGCTGGACGTGCTCGAAGACCTTGGAGCGCATGTCGTAGATGAGGCCCTCGCCGACGATCGCCGCGACGCGGCGCTGGTAGAGCGAGAGGGCCGCTGTGAAGATGGCGACGCCT
>JAJYMD010000484.1 GCA_021787255.1 Actinomycetes bacterium
CTGCTGATTGATCGTTCAAACTACGACGACCTCGATCAGATCCCCGAGCCCGGCGAAGTCGTCGGGGTTGCGGGTGTAGAGCGCCAGCCCGTTTGCATGGGCGGTCGCGGCGATGAGCAAGTCGGCGATTCGGCGCCGATGGGAGCGCCCGATCTCGACGACAGCGGCTACGAGCTGGCCATAGCTGCGGGCGGCGGCCACGTCGAAGGGAATCGGATCGAATGTCGCCTCGAGCTGCTGCAGTCGAGCTTGACGGCGGGCAGCCTCGGCGCCCGTCGAGGCGAGATGGGGACCCGCGGTCAGCTCGGCAAGGGTGATCACACAGATCGCTGCCTCGTCGGGGAGTGCCGCGCTGACAGCAGGATCGTCCCAATCGATCACCACGGACGTGTCCAGCAGTCCGGTCGACATCTACAGGCTCTGGTCGACAATGCGATCGAGGTCGGATCTGAACTGTGCAAGATCTACGTGAGGCCCGGAGGCTGCGAGTGCGACGAGATCGGTCTTCGGCACGAAGCTCCGTCGGGTTCTGCGGATCGGTCGCAGCTCGGCCACCGGGACACCGTTGCGGGTGACGACAAACGTCTCCCCGGACGCAACAGCGTCGATTACCTTCGCGTTGTCGTTTCGCAGCTCGCGTTGCGCGATGGTCTTCGTCATGAAGGTCATTGTAGCTCTCAGAGCTACGGGACGCTACGCGTCCGAGCCGAGGAGCCGTGGGCATTTTGGCCGTCGTCGAGGCTCGAATACGGGCGACAGCCGGCCACCGCGGGCCTGGGCTACCCAGCCCAATGAAGCGCCCTTGGTCTTCGGGCCGTGACCAAAATAGTCCGCGGTTGGACAGGTCGGAGCGTGACGCAGAGGAAACAGCGCGATTGGTAACGATCAGGCAGGCGAGACCACTTCGATGCCGGCCTGCGCAGCGGCCGAGCAGAGTCGAACGTCATATGCGACGAGGGCGGTCAGACTCGCCTTCACCGACAAGGCACTTGCCAGGTGAATTGCATCGAGGCTCCTCAGCTCGGTCGGGACGATGGTCGCAGCCTTCTCGACAATGGCACGATCGATCGGGAGGAGGTCGATACCTCCGAGCAATGCGCTGGCGCCCTCAACGGCGTCCTCGTCGATCCGCCGACATGTCCGGAGCAGCTCAATGCTCGACAGGTCGCTGCTGAGTGTGGGGACGTCTGCCCTGATGGTCAGCCACTCGGCCAAGGCCGCACTCTCAGCCTCATCGAAGACCAGCTTTACCAGCGCGGACGTGTGCAAGTAGATCACGTGAGTCGTTCCCGGCGCTGTTCAGCAAGGATTTCTGTCCCCGTCGTTTCGCCGTGGACTACCTTTCGGCGCTCCGGCAAGTGGAACGCGCTCTTTGCTGGCAGAAGGCGACCAGAAGCGATCAGTCGATCCCTCACGGCAACGGCCGGGGTGGGGGACACCAAAAGGGCAACGAGCTTCCCCCTTTCGGTTACCTCGACGACTTCCCCAGCTTTCACTTGCTCGAGGTAGCGGCTCGCGTGCTGACGAAGTTCTCGTACTCCAATCCGGGTCATCTCACTAGTGTAGCACCGCGAGTGCTACAACATGTGGATGATCCAGCACGATGGCGTGGCTGGCGTGCGGAGCACCGCCGCGCGCCAACCACGCGCCCCGCGCGGCGTGTCCGGTGGTCGATCCCGCTCACCTCCGAAACGCCGGTTTGAGTCTCCGTCGGTCCACGTGGTCCCTTTTTCGGCAGGCCAACGCTTATCCGCCCTTCGAGATCGCGCTCGACGATCTACTGGAGATGTACGGCCTGACATCGCGTGATACCGCGTAGGCACGAACCGAAGCTTCGGTGTCGACCAACCTTGGCGCTCATATATCGAAAAGCTGAGCGTCGCCAACCCTTGGGTAGGTGCGGCCGGCATAAGCCCGGGTAGTCCGGGCAACGTCACGCTGCGAGCCGGCGACGACCACGTACTCCAGATTGCTGAGGTGGGAGACCTTGCCGACCTTTTTCCCTTCTGGGTTGTAGATGCCGATTTGCGCACCCACGTAACGCTTCGAGTCGAACGCTAGAGTCTCGACGAGCTCGTGGTGGGAGCACATGTCCTCAAGCTCTTCACGCGTGACCCAGGCTTCGTCGTTGTAGGAGAGCATCAGGACGCGGCAGCGAAGCTCTCGCACTACTTGACGCAGTGCCGCTGGCATCTCGCGTTTGAGGTTAAAGACGCTCTTGGTAGAGCTATCTCGGGAGTCCAGACGCTTGCAGGCAATGCCGTAGAACTCCGGGGTATCCCACGCCACGAGAGTTTCCCATATGTGGTAGTTCGTAAAGTAGCGGTGCTGGTTGTAGGGAGGATCAAGGTATGCCACGTCGAACTCGCCAAGTGTGCCCGCGAGCTCGCAAGCATCACCTCGAACGGCATGTCCGGCGCCGCGCAGCAACTCCGGAGGTCGGAGCTCCAGCTTATTGAACGATCGCGGCGCCCAACTCTTGACGTAGGCCATCTGGACACCTGTTGTCGAGTCGACGCGGTCGGCTGCCTCGATGAGGCTCGTGAGGAGGAGTGAGTACAGAGACGTTCCCTTGAACTCCGCCTCGATGGCGTTTCGGATGGCGTCAACCCGCTCACCGTTGAATGGCTGGAAGTAGCGGGACTGGACGCAGAAGGTGTGAGTGAAGTAGCCGGCGTCACCGGGCAGGGTGGATAGGTACCGGATGGCTTCGGCTAACTCCCGGCGGTCGACGTCCCCGGCATCAGTCTCGATGTAGCAGCGAGCGAAGATTTCCGAGTATCGGGCCGTGTCCACCGCCGTCGTCACGAATCCCTTGGACTTCAGCTCCTGAGCGACGCGAGTGGTGCCCGTGAACAGGTCCAACGCCGTCTCGCCGCCCGCGTGTCTGGCCAGGTCCCCGAGCACCGGGACCAAACGGCGTTTGGACCCGATGTACTTGATCACCCCCGGTAGCGTTCCTGACGATCTGGGCGTTGCCAATCGCGCCCGTCGACGCGGCCACGACAGGTGGGCCGCCCGCAGGTGCACTCCATGAATCCTTCGTAGTCATCGAACAGGGCGTAGTCCGTGGTCAGTTCCTCGCCGGCGTCGACGTCACGCATGGCCACCAGGACGACGTTGCCCCCGAAACCCACATTCGGTTCGCACGAGTGGTTGATGAAAAGCTTCACCGCGTCGTACTCCTCCTCGGTCAACGCCACCAAGTGGAGGTCGTCGGTGATCTGCACGTCGGAGTTCTGCAGACGCTCGGGCATGGACCGCAGCTGTTCGGTACTCACGATGTGGCCACCCTTGACGGCGACTACCTCTCCGAGACTGATCCTTTCGACGGCGACGAGACCACGCCCTGCAATCTCGCTCGGCGCTCCCTTTCTTGCCTTGGGACTGATCCAGGTCTTCGCCATCGCCCCATCATTGCCTGACCGGTGCCGTCCTCCCAGCGATCCCCCGCCGGGAGAGCCGATGACGGACGAAGGCCTTGTCAGCGATGCATGCCTCAGGGGCTCGACAGCGGTCCAATCCAGCGCTCACACCCGTTCAGTCCGTCGGGGTGCTCGCGAAGCACGCCCGCGATGGCGGCAACGAGAGCTGGGACGGCGCTACGGGTGCGCGTGCGGGGCGAGGGCAGCAAGATCAGACCTCCGTGAATTCGGCCCTGCGCCAGCCACTCGGAAGCGAGGGGACGAAAGTCCTTGATGTTGTTCGTGACCACGGCGCGCTGTTCGCTGCTCGCGGCCTCGAGGATGCTCCTGTCGCTACGCCCCGCAAGCTCATCGCGCTCGGCAACCGCGACGACGTCATAGCCCGCCTGACCCAGCAGCACCGCGATCTGCGGCGAGAGCTGTTCGTCCAGCAGGGCCCTCACGCACGCAGAGCGCGCTCGCCGGCCGCGGCCGACGCGCGCCCGCGTTCGTACTCGGCCTCGTTGAGCTCGATCTCCCGGTCGATCTCGTCGCGGTACTCGCCGTAGTAGGCGACAGCCGCCTCCACGAGTCCGGCTGGGACCTGAAGGTACTCGGCTGCCCGAGCCATCGATCCGTCGTTGTCGCGGACCGTGGCGATGGTTTCCCAGACATCCAGCCCGCGCCCGAGAAGGCTCGCGCGGCGCCCGCTCGGCCCATCGAGGAACTGGATCAGTGGATGCGCGTCGTGACGCAGTCCCTCCTCCACGTAGCGCTGCGCAAGCGTCCGCTCAGGAAGACCGGCGCGGCGCGCCCACTCGATGAGTCGCTGCCGCATGCCCGGCGCCAGCCGCAAGGTGTAGTGGTCAGCCACAGAGGCGAGCGTACCACTCGGTGGCACATCGTGGCACCACGCCCAGCAAACGCTGTCCCAGTTCGCGATCCCGAAGCGGAACGAACTGCTGTTCGTTCCGGAGGAGTCGAGGCTGTTCCGCAAGCCGTTCGGCTTACGGGAGGGTAGTTGGCCGGCCCGGGGCCTCGAAGTCAGGGCCTCCGCCTGATTCGGCGCCCCGCTATCACGATCAC
>JAJYMD010000446.1 GCA_021787255.1 Actinomycetes bacterium
TGTCGTGACGTACACCGGGCTCAGCACCTTCGCGTTGGGCCAGGTCCCGGCTGGCGTGGTGAAGGTCCCCGCCTTCGTCGTGAACTGCACCACTTCGCCGCCTTCGTAGCCGTAGTGCACCTTCTTCGAGTAGCGGAGCGGCACGAAGCCCGGGGTCTTGAAGCTCTTCGCCTTGGTGTCGAGCGCCTTCATGAGGCTTGTCCTCGTGAGGTTCCTGCCGGCGGCCTGGAGCGCCTGGACAAACGTGTAGGCGAGCGCGATGCCGTACTCCGTGTTCCCATCGAGGCCGTGCTTCGCCCACAGTGACGGTGTGTACTTCTCGAGGATCTTCTTTTCCACTTGGACCCACGGGTTCGACGCTGTGCCCTCGGGCGGCTGGTACAGGTTGGTGATCATGCCGTTCAGGAGCCCGGTCGCCGCGGCGGCGATCTTCTTTGTGTGGGTCGCGGCTGTGGTGAACGACGACAGCAGCGGGCCTACGGTCGGCGCGTCGGCACCGACGTTGTCGACCACGTACTGCGGCGTGAAGCCGATGGAGAACGCCGGCAGTATCGCGAGCGCGGTCGCCGCCGGGATCGTCGCCAGCACGACCACCTGGGCGCCGGCGGCCTTCAGCGCGGACATCTGGGTCGAGAGCGCGCCGGAGAGGGTTGTCACGTCGTATGTCTCCTTGGCCACGACCGCCGACTTCGGCACCTCCATGTTGAAGCCCTTCATGACGTCCTGCCCGAACTCTGTGTCCTGGAAGAGCTCGCCGATCTTCTTGCCCTTGAAGTGGCTCTTCACGTAGTAGCCGAGGATCTTGCCTGTCACCGTGTACGGCGGCTCCCAGCCGGTGGTCGTGGGGTACTTCGGTGTGCTCCAGCAGTTGCATCCGGACTCGATGAAGAGGTGCGGCACCTTCTCGGTGTTGAGGTACTTCTGGACCGCCAGGTTGGTGGGCGTCCCGAGCGAGCCCACGTCGGCAAAGATGTGGTCTGTGAGCACCAGCTTGCGCGTGAGCGTGGCCGTTGTCGTGGGGTCGTACTTGTCGTTCAGGTAGATGTACTTGATCTTGCGCCCGTAGACGCCGCCGTGGGCGTTGACCCACTTGAACAGCGCGTTCATCTCGGGGGCGATCTCGCTGTAGCCCGGCGCGGCCGGACCGGTCAGCGGGACGGTGGCGCCGATCGTGATCTGCGTCTTGGTCACCCCTGTGGTGGACGCGCCCGCGACGGCGTTGCCGACGACGACACCGCTCGCCGCGAGCAGTATCGCCAACGCCGCGCCTGCAGCCACCGACCGGCGCGTGCCCGACCCATGACGTCGAAATTTCATGGACTGCTCCTCTCTTTGGTCTCCAGGTCGAGGTGACCGTGGGTTGTCGTTGCAGAAGACGGGCCCGGACGGTCGCCAGCTGGCGAGACGACGTCGCCCTGCGCGCTCGCAGGCGGCACGGCCCCGACGCGAAGAGCGAGGTCGGGATCGACGTCGACGGCACGCACGTCGCTGTCCGCGCTGCCATCGCCGGCGTGGCGGTCCCTCGCGGGACCTTGGAGCGAGGGGTCGGCGATCGCCTTCCACACCCGCAGACCGATCCAGCGGAGCCCGCCTTGGATGCCGCTGGGCGCGACGAGCATGGCGACGATGAGCACGACCCCGAAGAAGGCGTCGGACAGGTAGGCGGCGGCCGACGTGCCGAGGGAGAGGTGCTGGGACAGCGACGTGCTCCATGTCGGCATGTACACCAGCGCCACCGCCCCCCACCAGACGCCGACCAGGGAGCCCGCACCTCCGAGGACCATGGCGGCGAGAAGGGCGATCGACAGGGCGAGCGGGAACTCCCCGATGTTCACGACGCCGGTCGAGAGGACGAGCAACGCGCCTCCGAGCCCCGCGCATCCTGCGCTGACGGCGAAGGCCAGGACCTTGGTGCGGGCCACGTGGATGCCGCTGACCGCTGCCGCGACCTCGTCGTCCCTGACGGCCTTGAAGGCCCGCCCGAACCTGCTGCGGACCAGGTTCGCCAGGAGCACGAGGACCACCAGCGCGCAGAGGATCTGGATCCACGAGAGCCACTGCTCCGAGCTGATCGTGCCAGGCGCGACCGGCGGTGTCGTCGTGAGACCCTGCTCGCCGCCGAACACCGAGCCGTACTGGGCGGAAAGCTGGGGAAGTCCGAGGGCAAGCATGAGGGTGACACCGGCCAAGTACGGCGCGCTGAGCCGAGCGGCCGGGACGCCGACGACGACTCCGGCCGCGGCCGCGATCACGGTTGCCAGCACCAGCTCGCCGACGAGCCCGACGTGCGCGTGGAGCTGCAGGAGGGCGAGGGTGTAGGCCCCGACGATCATGAAGGCGCCTTGGCCGAGGGAGAATTGGCCGTTGAGCCCGGTTAGGATGCTGAGCCCGCCGAGCACGATCGCGTACACGGCGATCTGACCGATCTGGTAGTCGTTGTAAGAGCTCACGTTGACGGTGACGACGTAGAAGAGCGCCGCCCCGAGCACCAAGAAGACCAGGTGGCGGACGAGGGGATGGCGCGGGAGCCGGAGCCTGCGCGCGAGGGGGCGCGCGAGTCGGCGTGCCCCGTCGGACGCGGGAGCGCCCGCTACCCCATGCGCAGGGGCACCCGTCACACTCGCCTGACCTCCGCGGTGCCGAAGAGACCCTGCGGACGGAGCATGAGCACGAGGAGGAGGAGCACCAGCGCGGCGATCGGCTGGAGGTCCGATCCGACGTAGGCACCCACGAACGCGATGGCGAGCCCGGTGACCAACCCGCCGACGAGGGCGCCAGCGGGGCTCAGCAGCCCTCCCAAGACAGCCGCGGTGAAGCCGTAGACGAGGTTGAGGTCCATGTAGTACGGGCTGAAGGAGCTGAGCGGGGCGACCAGCAGCCCCGCGAGCGAGCCTGCGGCGCAGGCGAGCGCCCAGCCCAGCGTGAAGAGCCGCCCGACGCGCACGCCGAGGAGCTGGCTCACCTCGGGCGAGAAGGCGGCGGCTCGCATGCGCAGCCCCAGGTCGGTCCAGCGGAACAGGGCGACGATGGCCACCACCAGCACCGCCACGGCACCGACGATGAACACGTCGAACTGCGAGAAGGCGACCCGCGTCGTGCCGACCACCAGGCCCCTTTGGGAGAAGGCGGCGGGGAAGCCTTGCGACGCGCCGCCCCAGATGCTCCCCGCGACACCCTCGAGCACGACGAGCAGGCCGATCGTGACGATCACCGGGTTGAGCGCAGGCTTGCCCCGCAGCGGTCGCATCAGGGTGCGCTCCACCACCGCCCCGAGCACGAAGCCGATGGCGAGTGCCGACACGAAGGCCGGCCAGTAGCCCAGCCCGGCGGTCAGCAGGCTGAAGGCGATGAACGTCGTGAACATCCCCATGGCTCCCTGGGCGAAGTTGACGATGCCGGTCGCCCGAGAGACGAGGACGAGGCCGAGCGCGACGGCAGCGAAGACCATCCCTTGGGCCACCCCGCTCAACAGGACGTTCACGAAGAGGCCCATGACGTCAGAACCCCAGGTAGTGGCGGCGGAGGTCGGAATCGACCGCCAGACGCGCAGGCTCGTCGGCGGCGACGACCCGCCCGAGGTTGAGGACGATCGCCCAGTCGGCGACCGAGAGCGCGCTCCTGGCGTTCTGTTCGACGAGGATGGCGCCAAGGCCCTTCTCCGCCGTCAGGTCTCGGAGCGTCGCCATCATCTGAGCCGTGATCATCGGCGCCAGCCCGAGCGACGGCTCGTCGAGCAGCAGGAACCGGGGTCGCGAGACGAGCGCGCGGCCGATGACCAGCATCTGGCGCTCGCCACCCGAGAGGCTGGAGGCGGAGCGGTGGCGCCTGTCCCCCAGCCCGGGGAACCGTTCGTAGATCTCTTCGATCGCGCCTCGCCGCTCCGCTCGCCGCACCCGGCAGAACGTGCCGAGGCGGAGGTTCTCGTCGACCGTCAGCTCGGCGATGACGCCGCGGCCTTCGGGCACGTGCGCCACGCCCATTCGCGCGATGGCCTCAGGCTGACGACCCGTGAGCAGGCTTCCGTCGAAGCTCGCCGTGCCCGCCTGGTGCCGGACCAGACCGCTCAGCGTCCGCAGCAGCGTGGTCTTGCCCGCGCCGTTCGCTCCGAGGACCGTCGTGATCCTGGCGTCGCGCGCCTCGAAGGAGACCTCGTCGAGGGCGCGCACCGGGCCATAGCGAACCGAGAGCTTGTCAACCTGCAGCATCGACAGTCCCTCGGGCAGCAGGCGGCGGGTTGGCAGTCGACGGGCTGGCGCTCACGGCGTCGCCCAGGTACGCGGCGGTGACCTCCGGGCTTGCCTGGACCTCCTCTGGCGAACCCGCGGCGACGACCTCACCGAAGTTGAGCACGACCAGGCGGTCGCAGGTGGCCATGACGAAGTCCATGCGGTGCTCGACGAGCAGCACCGACATCTCCGCGCGCAATCGCTGAAGACGGAGCGAGAGGTCGTCGATGTCGTCCGTCGAGAGG
>JAJYMD010000093.1 GCA_021787255.1 Actinomycetes bacterium
GCCTCCGGGAGCTGCTCTTCGGCGGACGGGGACATCAGCCGTCGAGAGAGATGATCGTCTTGGGCTGCGGAATCGTGAAGTCGCCTGTCGACCGGGCGACGGCGGTGCCGAGCGAGAGGAACTCGATCGTGTGGGCGCCCCACATATGGCTCTTCTCCTCGAGCCGAACTCCGACGATGCCGCTGGCCTCCAGCTCGTTCGCCTCGTCCTGCATGCGCGTCATGGCGAGCTCACGAGCTTCGTACAGCGCCTGGGTGAAGTTCGGAAGCTCCACGTTGCGCCCCGCCGCTCGCACCGTCTGCCCGAGCCCCCGGTGTGCGATGTGGTAAACGCAGGTCCCCATCACGAGCCCGAGCGGTACGTGGCCGGTTTGCATTAGCACCCAGAAGTCCTGTCCTGAAAGGTCCGAGGTGAAGGGCTTCCCCTGGCGGTTCCGGTAGGAGCGTCCGTCCTCTGCTTTGACCGCGGTGCCGACCGCGATGAACTCCGCGGTGTCTGCGCCCCACTCGTAGTAGTTCACGTCGAGTCGCACCCCGACGACACCGTCGGCGCCGAGCTCCGTGGCCTCTGCGTCCATGCGGTCCATCGCCAGCTGGCGCGCCTCGTACATCGCCTCGGTGAGCTTGGAGAGCTCCTGGCTCTGCGACCACCGACGCGTCTGGATCCCGAGGTGATAGATCGAGCTGCCCATGACGAAGCCGAGGGGGTGGAAACCGACTTCCTTGATCAGCAGGAACTCGTTCACCGACAGATCCGAGGTGAACATCCCCTTGTGGCCGGGGCGGTCCTCCAGCTCTGCCAACCGCCGGCTGGCGTCGGGAGGGAGACCCTTCGGAAGCGGTGCAGTGGTCGAGGAAGCGTCCGGCCCCTTGGAACGTCCTGTGCCTGCCTGGTCGGCGGTGTCGGTCACGTGTTGTTTCCTATCACGAGCGACTCGAGCGCAACCCTCGTCGCCTCAGTCGTTGCGGCTTCGTCGCGTAGTGCGCCGAGCAGTTGACGCAGCCACTCGTCGATCCCTACACGGTTCGATCGGATGCGGATGCCGCCGCTGCTCCGGCTGATCGTGCACACTACGACGCCGCGTTCGACCGTGGCGTCGAACTGGTCGTCGCCCAGACGGATCGAGACCTGCCGGACCTCGTCGGACTTCCGGAAGCGGCCTGGGCGCTCGACGGCGAGCCGGTCCCCGAGCGCGTCCGACAGCCGGCTCACGAGTGCGCGCAGCAGCACGCGCACGTCTCCGCTGTCCGCGCGCAACGACGAGGCGAGAAGGTCCAGGTCGAGCTCCTGGTCTCCGTTCCCAACGTCTGGTACCACGCTACGAGGCTACAGGCAGCGCTGCGGGGCCGCTATCGCTCGTGGCTCCAGACATCGCCGGGCAGCCCGGCTCACGCGACGGCGCAGCTCTCGAGGAGGCCGTTCGACACGCCTTACGTGCGCCTGGGGGCTCGAGTCGCGACCCCGAGGTCAGCTGTCACGCTGACTGCGACGTCCTCCTCGCCGCCCCATGTGCCAGCCTCCGCAGAAGGCGCACTCGTAGACGCCGAGCTTGGAACCCCACTCCCTCGACCGCTCTTCGGCGGCGACGAGCGCGTCCTGGCGCGTGGGATATCGCACTTTCGGCCGGCCGTCGCCGCGCCAGTGCGACGCATCGAGCGCGAGCGGACGATGTGGCTTGTGCTGGGACATGCTCTGCACAGTCTGCCCGCCTCCGCCGTCAACGGATCGCGAGCCGGCCGAGGCGATTCAGTCTCGAGCACGCACCCGTGATCCACGTGCACGCGCCGTGCACGTGGTTCATCCACGTGGGATATGCAGACAGGCTGTAAAGATGCATGGGTGGCACGCGGGGATGGCGGCGTGGGGCACATGCACGCATGCAGACAGAGAGAACGGGTGGCCATCGTCGCGTCGTAGATCGCGGAACTGCGCACTCGTCGTTGCGATCGCGTGAAGATGTCGCGTGCGTCATGCTCGTAGTTGTCATGCACGTAGTTGTGATCGGCACGCAAGTGTGCGGGGAGCCCAGGGTGGAGGGGAACCGAGTGTGACGGGAAAGCGAGGGTGAAAGGGGGAGGGAGAGGGACGAGAAGAGCGAGAAGCTGCCTTCCGAGATCGCGAAATCAACCGATCCGATTGGGAAAAACCCCAGCAGAGCGACCGAATTCGTTGTGTCGCTTGACGGTGGGGCGCTCTCTCGCTAGAACGAGGGGCCCGTGACCGTCCTATGGCGTGCCATTGCGGCTGGTTCCGAGTCGATGAGCGAGGCCGTGGCGCGCGCGGTGCGAGCCGCCGCGCCCGTGCTCGGCGTTCTCGGCGCGGCAGCGGTGTTGGGCGCGGGGCTGTGGGTGCAAGCGGCGCCCGCAGCCGCGAGCTCGATCGGCACGTTGCAACAGCAGGCTGCAACGCTCTCCCAGCAGATGCTGCTGGAGCAACTGCAGATCGACGGCTTCCAGCAGCAGCGTGCGGCAGACATGGCAAGCGTCACTGCAGATGATATGCAGCTCCAGCAGCTACAGGCGGAGCTCGACGTGACCCGTCACCGGATCGCAGCGGACCTCTCCCAGCTGCGCGACGCCGCGGTGACGGCGTACGTGGAGGGCGGGACCCAGGCGAGCGGGACCAGCCCCTCCTTCGCAGCAAGCCCTTCGAATGGTGCATCATCGGTGTACGCAGAGGTCTTGACCGGGGACCTCAGCTCGGCCGTCTCCAAGCTCCAGTTGGACCGCCACCTGCTGGACGGCGAGGAGGCGACGCAGGCGCAGATCGCCGCACAGGCGCAGCGCGCAGTCGGGAGCGCGGATGTCGCTCTTGCGTCGGCGCAGGCTGTGGAGCAGCAGCTTGCACGCCAACGCGCCAGCATCACCGGAGAGCTTGCTGTCGCCGTGGCTCAGCAGCAGGCACAGGAAGCCGCTGCAGCTCGCGCGGCGGCGAGCGCCGCGGCGAGCGCCGCGGCGAGCGCAGCCGCGCAGGGGTCGGTGCCACCTACGGGGACCCAGCCGCAGGCGGGCTCTCCTGCGGTACCAGCTCCCCCCTCTTCTTCGAGTGCGCCGCCGCAGCTGAACGCATTCCTTCGCTGCGTGGTTCAAGCGGAGTCGAGCGGGAACTACCAGGCGATCTCTCCGACAGGCCAGTACATGGGCGCGTTCCAGTTCTCCCAGTCCACCTGGAACGAGGCCGCGCAGCTCGCGGGCATGCCGACACTCGTCGGCGTGCCGCCCTATGACGCCTCGCCGACGGATCAGGACCTGCTGGCGATCGCGTTGTACAACGCCGACGGTGAGCAGCCCTGGTACGACCCCTGCCGGAACTGACAAGAGGATGCACCCATCGCGTAGGGTGCGGGTCGATGACGACGGGTGTGGCAGTGGTGACGGGAGCGACGAGCGGGATCGGGGAGGCCACGGCGAGACGCCTTGCCGGCCTCGGGTTCGACGTGGTCGTGGGGGCGCGTCGTGAGGATCGACTTCGAACGGTCGCGCAGGACATCGGCGCGCGCTGGGAGCTCTTGGACGTCTCGGACTCGGCGTCCGTCGACCGGTTCTGCTCGGAGATCGACGAGTGTCGCGTGCTGGTGAACAATGCCGGCGGTGCGCTGGGGCTCGATCGCATCGAGGACGCCAACGTCGACGAGTGGCGTGCAATGTACGAGGTGAACGTCCTCGGCACGCTACGGATGACCAAGAGGCTGCTGCCTCTCCTCGAGGCGAGCGGAGACGGCCACGTGGTGACCGTGGGCTCGGTCGCGGGCTACGAACCCTACGTCGGAGGTGCGGGCTACAACGCCGCGAAGTTCGCCGAACGCGCATTTGCACGGGTCCTGCGAATGGAGCTGTTGGGTCGCCCGGTGCGGGTGTCGGAGATCGATCCGGGCATGGTCGAGACGGAATTCAGCACGGTGCGCTTCCACGGAGACGCAGAACGTGCCAGAGCCGTCTACCGCGGGATGACTCCGCTCAGCGCCGACGATGTCGCCGAGTGCATCGCCTTCGTCGTCACGAGGCCGTCCCATGTGAACATCGACACCCTCGTGGTGCTCGCCCGTGACCAGTCGGGGGCGACCACCGTCTACCGGAGAGAGGATGGCAGGTGAGCGTCTTCGCGGACCTCTTCGCGCAGGCCGACGCTCGAGCGGCGGAGCGCCTTCACAGCGTCCATGACGCGCGTCGCGTGGCGCGCAGGCGCCTGCCGGCCGTGGTTTTCGACTACATCGACGGCGCGGCGGATGACGAGTTGACGATGAGGCGGAACGAAGCAGCGTTCGCCGGTGTCACCTTCCGGCAGAAGGCGGCGGTCGGCAGGATCGTGCCGAGCCTTCGGACGTCGGTGGTCGGAAGGGAAATCGACCTTCCGATCCTGCTCGCGCCCTGCGGCCTGGTCCGGCTGATGCACGCCGACGGCGCAGCCGGCGTGGCGCGCGCCGCCGCCTCGCGTGGGACGGTCTCGGTGCTCAGCA
>JAJYMD010000303.1 GCA_021787255.1 Actinomycetes bacterium
GACTCGAGTCGACCAGTACCCGCTCATGCTCCACTTCCACTACTTCGACCTGTATCGCAAGCAGGTGGTGAAGCAGTCCGATCTCGTGCTCGCGATGCATCTGCGACCCGAGGCCTTCAGGGCGGAGGACAAGGAGCGCAACTTCACCTACTACGAGCCCATCACGGTGAGGGACTCGTCGCTCTCTGCGTGCACCCAGGCGGTGATCGCCGCGGAGACCGGGCACCTCGGCCTCGCCTACGAGTACGTCGCAGAGTCGTCGCTCATCGACCTCGCCGATCTCGAGCACAACACCCGTGACGGATTGCACATGGCGGCCCTCGCAGGCGGGTGGACCGCGCTCGTCGAAGGTCTCGGAGGCGTTCGGATCGAGAGCACGCGGCTCGTCGTGCGTCCGCGTCTTCCCGAGGGTCTGCAAGGGCTGCGGTTCCGCATGCGCTACCAGGGCAGACGGCTCCAGGTCGACGTCCGCCCCTCCGAGGCTCGCTACCAGCTGCTTTCGGGTGACGATCTGTCGCTGTGGCACTACGACGAGGAGCTTCTCCTGCGTGGGCAAGGCCAGGAGGTGCGGCCGATCTCTGCCGTTGCCGCCCGTTCAGCGCCTATGCAGCCGCCGGGACGAGAGCCGGGTCGAGGTCGAGCAGCGCGGTGATGCACCCGCCTCATCGGCTGCAGCCGGCTGCTGCACCGGTCGGCGCTGCGGCCTGCCGCAGAACCGCAATGAAGACTAGGGACGTTGGTCCCTGGCCGTGCGAGCCGGCGATCCCTATGTTCGGTGGAGACCGCGAAACGGCGGTCAGTCGAAGAAGGCGGGCGTGGCCCCCGAGCCCCCCTGGGAGTCACGCCCGCCGGCTCCACGATGTCGGAGGTAGTGATCGTGCGAGATGTCCGTGATATCGACGCTGTCACGCCAGTGCTGGAGCTGACCATCGGACCGGCGTCGCTCGAGTGCGCCGGGACCCTTCGCGGCCGGACACGCCACACTCTGCTCGAGGCGGCAGAGCTGCTCTTCTCGGACGGGACTGGCGCCGTCACGATCGACGTCGCTCGACTGAGCGTCGCCGACGTCGACGGAGCCAACACGTTCGTGCATCTTCAGCGGATGGCGCGCCACGCCGGGGTCGAGCTGCGCTGGGCCGGGCTCGAGCCCGGCCGCCTGCGGGGGCTGCGCCCACTGGGCTCGCTGCCCAGCGGATCCCAGGGCGAAGGAGCGCGGCTTCAACGATACGAGCGCCATGAGCGGCGCGTCCGGCACGGCCGGCGCGAGGATCATCCCTCGATGCTCCCTCCGATCGCGTAGGCGGCTGCACGCTCCAGATCGGTCGAGGTGACCACCCCGGCGAGGCGGCCCGTGCCGTCGAACACCAGCGCAGGGCGTCCGTCGTGAGACAGCACCCGCTCGACCAGCACGCTCGCGGGCTCGTCGGTCCGAGCCGTGGGCAGCAGGGTGATCGGGATCGCGACGTGGTCCGCCGTGGTCGTCCGGAGCTGTTGGGTGCGCAGCTTGCCGACGGCTCGAGCGGTGAGGACGCCCGTCGGGGAGCCTGCGACGTCCGTCACGATCAGCGCGCTCGTGCGGAGCCGCCGCTGGTAGGTCTCCAACAGGTCAGCGAGCGTGGCTGTGCCGCGCACCGCCGGCGGATCCGGGGTCATGACTCGTCGGACCGCGAGGCCGGCAAGAGCGTTCTGAAGACGTGCGACCTGTTCTTCGGCAACCGCACCCGAGTAGAGGAAGAAGCCGATCAGTGCGGCCCACAACGCGGTGATGCCGACGTAGAAGAGACCGAGCACACCGAGAACGACGAGGGTCAGACCGAAGTACCGCCCGGTGCTGGCGGCTGCGATGGCGGCACGGGAACGGTTGCCCCAGTGCCGCCACAACGCGGCGCGCAGGATCCGACCTCCGTCGAGCGGCGCGGCCGGGAAGAGGTTGAACGCTGCCAGAAGGAGGTTCACCTCCCAGAGCCACGCCAGCGTCGCGACGGCGAGGCTGTGACCTGTCGGCACGCTGGCGATCGCCTCAGCGCCTCTGAAGATCCCCGCCAGAGCGGCGCTCGTCGCAGGCCCGACGGCGGCAATCCGGAAGTCCGCCTTCGGGGTGTGGGCCTCGCCCTCGAGCTGGGTCACCCCACCGAACACGAACAGGGTGATCGAACGGGTCTGGACGCCGTGGTGCCGCGCGACGAGCGCATGCGAGACCTCGTGCGCGAGGAGCGACAGGAGGAGGACGATCGCCCCGACCACCGCGGCCACCCAGTCGGCAGTGCCGGGATGGCCCGGGTGCGTTGGGAGCTGGTACTCGGCGAGCTCCCATGCGAACAGGGCGACGATGAGCAGGACGCTCCAGTGCACGTCCACCGCGATCCCGCGGACGGTCCCGACCCGGGCGCTCTGCTTCATCGGGTTCCCTTTCCGTCGGACCTGCGAGGACGAATGGCCCGCGTGCGCATCTCGCCTACTCGGCGTAGGAGACGGAGAGCGTGTTCGACGTCCCAGCCTCGGTCTCGATGGCCAGTGGGAGGTCCCGCGACGGCCCCAGCCCCTGTGGAACGGTGACGACGCACACGGTCTCAGTCGGGCAGCGAGTAGGAGCGCCGGTGCCGCCCACGAATGCCTGGACCAGCCCGTCCGGGCTGTAGAAGTTGGTCCCCGAGATCGTCAGCAGCTGTCCGGCCCTCGCGACAGGCGGGCTGACCGCGACGAGATGGGGTTCAGAGCCGGCGAGCGCTCCCTGGGCCTCGGCCTGCACCGGGCTCCTCGGCGCGGTGACCAGCCCAGAAGCCGAGGAGGGGATCGCCGAGCGCGGCGGCGAGGTCGAGGACGCCGCGCTGTCTATCGCCTGCGCCGCCCGGCTCGGACGGGGCGAACGAGGCGCCGCGACAGCGTGACGTCGGGGCTGGCCGGATCCGAGGGCCGGTGATGGGACGTCCGGTACCCCGCGCAGCTCCAACGCCGCGAGCGCGCCTCCGAAGCCGAGAACGAGCGCAGCCACCACGACGGCGCTCGCCTGCAGCAGCGCCTTCACGCTCGGCCGGCTCGGTGGCAGCGAGTGGGGCGAGCGGGGCGAGTGGACGTCAGCTTCCTCCGCGGCTCCACGAGCGCGTTTGGCCGCACGAACCGTCGCGTCGAGAGCGCGCTCGGGCGGGTGCGAGAAAGGGGTGTCGTTGCCCATCGTCGTCGCCGTTCTGCCGATCCGTTGGTTCCGTCTTCCTTCTCTCCTTGATGTTCCTCGCAGATCGGTCCATTCGGTAGGGCCCAAAGACCAACCGCCACCCGCGGGATGCGCCAACGCGGACCTGCGGCCCCGTCTTCGCGACTGCGGCCCCGTGGTGCTTGCTCCCCAGCAGCCTCTTGGTCGTCTTCCGACCCCCGCGAAGCCGGCTGGTTGCGTCAGGGAGCGTCCGGGGACGCCCAGAGCTCTCGAAGCTCGCTCGGGAGCACGGCCGCGATCTCGCGTACGTCACCGGGAACCAGGTCGCGCAGAGCTCGGACGACATGCACCGTCACGTCCTCGGCTCGATCCAGCGGCATGTCCGAGGTGGTCACGAGCACGCGCCCGACGAGGTCGCGCACCGAACGTGCGGGCGGTGCTCCCCGCAGGCGCCTTGGTGGTGTGAAGAGCGGGCGCACGTCCGCGGGGAGGTTGGAGGACAGATGCGCACGTTGGGCGGGGGGCAACCGATCCGCGAACGTCGCGAGGACGCCCCGCACGACCAAGGGCGCCGCCGTGGACGAGACACCGGCCTTCTCCGCGGCGCCGAGAAGGGTCTCCATCGCCGCTGACGGCCGGTGGACGCCGCGTCCTGCAGAGGGCCGCGTGTCCCACGGGCCCAGCCCTACGTGAAGGTACGACTCGACCCCGGCGACGCCAGGAACGGCGGCGACGGCTTGCTCGATCTCCTCCGCTTCGTGCTCGGTCCCGACTGCCCCGTGGAGCAGCGCGACGTGGTGCTCCACCATGACGTGCACATGGGGAAGGTCGAGCTTGCGTTCCGTGTCGCCGAGACTGGAGCGTATGCGGTCGGCGAGCGTTAGGTCTGTGACCGCGGGATCAGGCTCACGGCCGCGCAGGTGGTAGACCGTCCCCTCGATCTTCCCTTCCGTGTACCGTAGGCGGCCGCGCACGCGGGCGAGCGCGCGACCACAGCTCCTCGAGAGCGGGGTGCCTGGACGGCATCTGGCAACTGCTGCAGCGGTCATCGCAGCGGTCGCTCCCGCCACCATCCAACGCGTGCATCTCCTCATGGTTACCTCCTCGCCGGCTGGATCCGTCCGTCCTTCTCCGAGATGCCAGGCCTCACCTGTCACTCCACCTCGTGCGAACCAAGCATTCGGGCGCCGTAGTAGGTGTGCAAGTAGTCGAGCGCGCGACCTTGTCGTTCTGCGAGGGGCTCCGTTGAACCAGGCTCGAAAACGGTGGTTGCATCAGGGCAGACGGCGAGCTCGAAGCCCCTG
>JAJYMD010000105.1 GCA_021787255.1 Actinomycetes bacterium
CGCCCCGGCGTCGAGCCCAAGGACGCGGTCGTTGACCGCGTCCCGTGCGGTGAGGATCAGGACCGGCGTGTCGTCGCCGGCGCTGCGCATGCGCCTCGCGACCTCGAGGCCGTCGAGCCCGGGCAGCCCCAGGTCGAGGACCATCGCGTCGGGAGGCTCGATCGAGAGCGACGACAGGGCCGCCTCGCCATCGGCGACCGAGGTGACCTCGTAGCCGTCCAGACGGAGGGCGCGGTCCAGCGCGGTCCTCACGCCGGGGTCGTCGTCGACCACGAGGATCCGCATCTGCGCCGCCTCCTCTGCCGCAACGGCGGCTCGGCCTCATCGGCCTGCGAGTACTTCCCCCATGACGATACCGGTGCGTCCGAACAGCCGAACTCCCAGGTCGGGCGATCTTCGCAACTTCTTACCGGAGCGAGGTCCCCGGCTCGACCTGTTTGAATGGACGCCGTCTCCGGGGTAGTTCAATCGGCAGAACGTCGGCCTTTGGAGCCGGATGTTGGAGGTTCGAGCCCTCCCCCCGGAACCGGCCTCGGCGCTCGCGCCGTCGAGGACGTCGCTCGGCCGACTGGTACCGTCGAGCGGTGGGCACCGTCGAGCGGTCGGCACCGTCGAGCGGTCGGCACCCTCGCGCGACGCGCACCAGGACCCTCGGAGCCGCCGTGCTCTGCGGCAGCTTGCTGCTCGCTTGCGCCGCGTGCGGCGGCACCGGCGAGTCCGCCGCGACCCACCACCCCACCGGCTCGCGGTCGCACAGCGCGCCGACGCGCCCTCCTGCGTCCGCGCCGACCAGCACCCCGGCGTCCTCGGCGCCGAGCACCCCCTCGTCGTTGCCGACCGGCTTTCCCCGCTGCAGCTCCGCGCAGCTGGCGATCTCCCTCGGCCAGCGCGGGGCGGGGCTCGGCCACGAGGGGGCGGCCATCCTCTTCGAGAACACGGGCAGGACCGAGTGCTCACTGTCGGGGTACCCGGGCGTGGTGGTGCTGGGCCCGCACGGGACGCAGGTCGGGCAGGCTCAGCGGACCCCGAGGGGGTACCTGGGCGGGATGGAGACAGGATCGGCCACGCCACCGGTGGTCGATCTGCCGCCGGGCGCGCTCGCCTCCGCGTTCGTCGAGGGGACCGACGTGCCCGAGGGCACCGCAGTCTCGTGCCCGACGTACCCTGCGCTGCTGGTCACGCCGCCGACAGCGACGAGCTCGGTACGGCTCACGGTGTCGCTGCCCGGCTGCTCGCCGATCCAGGTCCACCCGATCGTGAGCGGCACCAACGGCTCCACCGCGCCCGCCTAGTCGCGCCCAGCCGCTCGTGGCGGTGACCCGGCTCGCGCCGAGTGCGCTCAGGTGCCCGCGCCGGCCGTTCGGGGGCCGGTCTCGACGGGCGCAGCCTCGACGGGCGGGAGCAGGCGCGGCACGTCGAACCAGGCCCACACGCCCCCCGTCTCGACCGGCGGACCGAGGGCGTCGGCCACGTAGGCGACCACCCTCTGGGGGTGCAGTCCGAGGTCGTCGACGACGACCGCGTCGACGCGGTAGCGCCGCAGGAACGTCCTGAGCGCCGCGACGGTCCTCGCGTCGACCGGCGGTGGCGGCGTCCCGGCCGGTGTCCCGAGCATCGCTTGGGCGAACGACGGTGTGTAGGCGTCGGCGAAGAGGTGCTCGACGACCTGCGGCGCGAGAGGCGTGGGCGTGGAGACGCCGGTGCGCCCCGGGCCGTCGGGGACCAGCGCGTCCGCGCCGAAGACCTTGTAGCGCATTCCGGCTTCGACCTGGAAGGTGAGGCTCCACTCCGCGTCGGGGGCGAGCACGTAGGGGTACGTGAGCACCGGCGCGCCCTGCGGGACGCGCTCGACCTGGGCAGAGGTGAAGAACGCGGGCGCGGACGCGCTCGCCGGCGGGTACGCCTCTGCGGGGAGGAGCGCCGCGAGCGCCACGACCGCCACGACCGCAACGAGCGCCGGTGCGCGCAGCCTTGCGAGGTCCCCCCGGCGTTGCCGCAGGCGTTGGGCCCACCGCGAGCGCCATCCCGAGGGGTGGGCGCCGTGGCGCGGCCGCGGCGCCGCCCCGCTGCGCGCACGGGCCGCCATCTCGTCGAGCCCGACGGCGAGCGCAGCCGCCGCGGCCATCTGGACGAACAGGGAGAAGCGGACGTCGAGGATGCCTTTGAGGAGGGGCAGGTGCTCGAGGACCCACGCCGGCAGCGGTACCCCGGTGTGGTGGCCGTCTACCACGAGCTGCGGTCCGAGCGCGAGGATCGCCGCGATCGCCGCCATCGCGACGAAGAACACGACGGCGCGGCGCCGGCGGAGCACTCGAGCGAGCACGAGCAGGACGACCACGAGCGGGATGCCGAGGTACATCCCGTTCTCGTCCGGGTCATGGCCGACGAGCGCGTCGCCGTGCAGCTTGAGCGCGGCCGGTGCGAGGAACTGGTTCGAGGTGGGCACGACCGGACCGAGCAGGTCGCCGGGGAAGCCGGCGAAGAACGCGGGGGGGTGCGGCGGGCCGACCACGTGCTGGGGGCCGTGCAGCTGCGCCCACACGGGGTACGCGAGTGCCGCCGCGCAGACGAGGGCGCACGCGATCGCGGCGACCAAGGCGTGCGGGGCGCGGAGCAACGCTGTGCGCGGGCGACAGAGCGCGAGCAGCGCCACGCCGCAGGCCCCTACGACCACGGTCATCGCGAGCACCTCAGGGGAGATGAAGTACTGGAGCACCAGCACGACGCCGAGGAGGAGCCCGGAGCGGACCGCGCCGTGGCGCTGTGCGACGACGATCTCGTCGAGGAGCACGAGGACGACCGGCGGGAGGAACACCGCGACGAGAAAGAGGTGGCCGGTGCCCTGGCCGATCATGTACGGCGAGAAGCCGTAGAGGAGCCCGCCTATCGACGCGGCGAGCCACGACCGCACGAACCGGCGAAGCGCGAGGCACATCGCGAGCGCCGAGGCGACGAAGGAGACGACGAGGAGGACGTCGTAGGTCTCGACCGTGCCGATCGTGAGCTGGAGCGGCGCGGAGAGAAGGGCGAGCAGCGGCGAGGCCGTGTTGGTCGCCACGTCGAAGCCCTTCGGGTAGTTCATCCACGTGGAGTAGAAGGGGTTCAGCCCGTGGGCGATCGCGAAGAGCGGCCAGCGGAGGAACCACACCTCCTGGGCCTGGTCGCCGCAGTCGCACAAGGGCATGCTCGTCGATGACGCGAACAGGACGCGGTGATAGGCGAAGAGGGCGCCCGCCGCGTAGACGGCCGTCGCGCCCAGGGCGGGCGCGATCCTCGACAGGGTCGGAAGCGCGAGCGCGATGCGGCTCGACCTGCCGGCCACCTCCGGGGACGCCGACATGGTCCCCTCGGCCATCGGCCGACACCCTATCCCGGGACCTTCCCTTCAAGCCGCCGGCGCGCGTGCTCGGTCGGGCGAGGGGGGTGCGCGTGCTCGGTCGGGCGAGGGGGCAAGATGGACGTCATGAGCGCCGGCCCGCTCTCGGCCATCGTCCTCGCCGCCGGGGAGGGCACCCGCATGCGTTCGCAGCGGCCGAAGCCGCTGCACCGGCTCTGCGGCAGGCCGATGGTGCTGCACGTGCTCGACGCTCTCGCGGAGCTCGACGTCGAGCGCGTCGTGGTGGTCGTCGGTCACAAGGCCGAGCGGGTCGGGCGCACGCTCGTCGACCACGCGCCGAAGAGCCTCTCCATCGAGCTCGTCGTCCAGCACGAGCAGCTCGGGACGGGCGACGCCACCGCGGTCGGGCTCACCGGGCTGCCCGAGGAGACAGGGTCGGGCGACGACCAGGAAGGCGACGTGGTCGTCCTGCCGGGCGACGCGCCGCTCGTGCGGCCCCAGACGCTCGCCGCGCTGGTCCGCCACCACCGTGAGCGGCGGGCAGGCGCGACGTTGCTCACGGCCGAGGTGGCCGACGCCGTCGACGCCGCCGGCTACGGCCGGATCGTGCGGGGCAGGGACGACACGGTCCTGCGCGTCGTCGAGGACCGGGACGCGACGGTCGAGCAGAAGGCGATCACCGAGATCGCCACGTCCATCTACTGCTTCCGCAGGAGCCTCCTCGCGCCGTCGCTCCGCCGGCTCAGGCCGGCCAACGAGCAGGGGGAGTATTACCTGACCGACGTGGTCGAGGTGCTCTCCGAGGCCGGCTACAAGGTCGAGGCGCTGCTCGTCGCGGACCCGATGGAGGCCGCGGGCGTGAACGACCGGGCGCAGCTCGCCATCGCGGAGGCCGAGCTGCGCGACCGGATCAACGAGCGCTGGATGCGCAGAGGCGTCACGATGTGGGACCCCGAGCGCACCTACGTCGACGCGGACGTCCAGCTCTCGCCCGACGTGTCGTTGCTGCCGGGCGTGATCCTGCGCGGCGAGTGCACCGTCGGCGAGGGCGCGGAGATCGGCCCCTCCTCGATGCTGGTCGACACCAGGGTCGGGGAGCGAGCCGAGGTGCGCTGCA
>JAJYMD010000374.1 GCA_021787255.1 Actinomycetes bacterium
CTCGGCTATGCGGTGACGATCTTCGAGCAGCACGAGACCGCCGGCGGGCTCATGCGCACGAACATCCCGGCCTTCCGTCTCCCCGCGTCGGTGCTCGACGAGGAGACCCAGGTCATCATCGACATGGGCGTCGACATCCGCTACGGCACGCGGGTCACGAGCCTCCGAGCGCTCCTCGCAGAGGGGTACGACGCGGTCTTCGTCGGCAGCGGGGCTCCGCGCGGCAAGGAGCTCGAGCTTCCGGGCCGGAGGGACGAGACCGGCGAGACGCACATCCACATCGGGATCGATTGGCTGGAGTCGATCGCCTTCGGGCACACCACCTCGATCGGCGAGCGCGTCCTCATCATCGGGGTGGGCAACACGGCGATGGACTGCTGCCGCTCGTCCCGGCGCCTCGGCGGCAAGGACATCAAGGTGATGGCGCGGCGCCCACGCGGCTTCTTCAAGGCCTCGCCCTGGGAGCTCGAGGACGCCGAGGAGGAGGGCGTGGAGATCCTCGTGAACCACTCGCCCAAGCGCTTCGTCGTCGAGAACGGGAAGCTGACCGGCATGGAGTTCGAGATCCTCGAGTGGGACGAGCCGGCGGCCCACTCGCGCGTCGTCGACACCGTCGTGCTCCCCTGCGACGACGTGATCCTGGCGATCGGCCAGGAGAACGCCTTCCCCTGGATCGAGCGAGACCTCGGTCTCCGTTTCGGCGAGTGGGACCTCCCGATCGTCGACGAGAAGACGATGGAGTCCACGCTTCCGGGCGTCTTCTTCGGCGGCGACTCGGCGTTCGGGCCGAAGAACATCATCTGGGCCGTCGCCCACGCGCACGAAGCAGCCATCTCGATCCACAATCACTGCCAGGGCGTGCCGGTCGACCAGCGGCCGCCGTTCGGGATGAACCTCATCAGCCAGAAGATGGGGATCAGCCAATGGAGCTACGCGAACGACTTCAATCCCGCGGGGCGGCAGCAGATGGACCACGTCGAGCTGTCCCGTCGCTTCTCCGCCTTGAACTTGGAGGTCGAGCTCGGCTTCTCCGCCGAGCAGACCGCGCGCGAGGTGCAGCGCTGCTTGAATTGCGACATCCAGACGGTCTTCAGCGGACCGCTGTGCATCGAGTGCGACGCCTGCATCGACGTCTGCCCGGCGAGCTGCCTCACCATCACCGCCAACGGGTCCGAGGGCGAGCTGGCCTCGCGGCTGCCCGCGCCCCGGACCAACCCCGAGCAGGGGCTGTACGTCTCGGCCCCCCTCCCTCAGACCGGGCGGGTGATGGTGAAGGACGAGAACGTCTGCGTGCACTGCGGCCTGTGCGCGGAACGCTGCCCGACCGCGGCGTGGGACATGGAGCGCTTCGAGCTCAAGATCCCCTACGCGAAGGATGCGACGGTGGCCTGGAGCCGATGAGCAGGCCCGAGACGAAGGAAGGACCATGAAGACCGAGACCCGCACGCTCCCGTCGCGGGACGACACCGCCGTGCGCGTGAACGACTGCGCGCTCAAGCTCGCGAACGTCAACGGCACCGGGTCCGCGAGCGCCAACACCCTGCTCATGAAGGCGATCTTCCGGATGGGGGTCCCGGTGTCGGGGAAGAACCTCTTCCCCTCGAACATCCAGGGGCTGCCGACCTGGTACGAGATCCGGGTCAACGAGTCCGGCCACACTGCGCGCGCCACCGAGTACGACCTCGTGGTCATGATGAACGCGCAGACCTATGCCGACGACGTCCGCGAAGCCCGCAGCGGCGGCTACGTCCTCTACGACTCGACCTGGCCGCTCTCCCCCGAACTCGTCCGTCCCGACCTCGGCTACCTCGGCGTCCCGCTTACGACGCTGTGCACCCAGAACTTCGCCGCGGCTCGTGAACGTGTGCTCATGAAGAACATCTGCTATGCGGGCGCGGTCGTGGCGCTGCTCGCGATCGATCCGAAGATCGTCTCTGCTCTTCTCGACGAGACCTTCCAGCGCAGCACGCGGCTTCGCGAATCGAACCAGCTCGCGCTGCGTCTGGGTTACGAGTACGCGTGCGAGCACTTCGACTGCCCACTGCCCTTCCACCTCGCACCAATCGACGAGAACGCAGGAAAGATCCTGATCGACGGCAACACCGCGACGGCGCTCGGATGCCTCTACGCCGGCGCGACGGTCGCCGCCTGGTACCCGATCACCCCTTCGACCTCGGTGATGGACAACTTCACCGCGCTGTGCCGCCGTTACCGGCGGGAAGCCGTCGGCGAGCCGGGTCCCGATGGCCAGGTGCAGTACCGGAACAACTACCTGATCCTCCAGGCAGAAGACGAGCTCGCAGCGCTCGGGATGGTGATCGGCGCGAACTGGACCGGCGCGCGTGCCTTCACCTCGACGTCGGGGCCGGGGATCTCCCTCATGAACGAGCTCCTCGGTCTCGCGTACTACGCCGAGATCCCTGCGGTCGTCGTCGACGTCGAGCGCGCGGGTCCCTCGACGGGAATGCCGACCCGCACCCAGCAGGGCGACCTCCTGCTGTGTGCCTACGCCTCGCACGGCGACACGAAGCACCTGCTCTTGTTCCCCGCCAACCCCGCGGAGTGCTTCGAGTTCGCGGTCAAGGCCTTCGACCTCGCCGAGCACTTCCAGACCCCCGTGATCATGCTCAGCGACTTGGACATCGGGATGAACGACTGGGTCGTGCCCAAGCTCGAGTGGGACGAGAACTACGTCCCAGACCGCGGGCGCGTCCTCGGCGAGAAGGAGCTCGAGCTCCTCGGATCGTTCTTCCGTTACGCCGACGAGGACGAAGACCACGTCGCCGCGCGCACCCTTCCGGGGGTGAGCGAGAAGGCCGCCTACTTCACCCGCGGATCGGGGCACGACAAGTACGGCGGTTACACCGAGCTCCCCCGCGAGTACCAGGAGGTGGTGGACCGCCTGGCGAAGAAGCACGCCGCGGCGGCTGCGCACATGCCACCGCCGGTCGTCGAACGCCGCGACGGTGCGACGATCGGCGTCGTCTCGCTCGGCAGCTGCGATCCGGCGGTCCGCGAGGCGCTCGACCTGCTCGCCGACTCCGGGCTCCCGCTCGACTTCCTCAGGATCCGCGGCTTTCCCTTCGCCCCCGAGGTGCGAGCGTTCCTCGACGACCACGAGCTCACCTTCGTCGTCGAGCAGAACCGCGACGCCCAGCTCCGCTCGCTCCTCACCATCGAGACCGGCGTCGAGCCGGCCAAGCTGCGCTCGGTCCTCGTCTACGGGGGCTTCCCTCTCAGCGCTTCCCAGGTCGTCGAAGGAATCACCGCACAGCTGGAGGTCTGACCGGCAATGGCGTCCATCACCAAGCCGCTGATCCCCCTCGTCGAGCTCGAGAGGAACGAGCTCGGCCTCACCGTACGCGACTACGAGGGGGCGATGTCGACGCTGTGCGCCGGCTGCGGCCACGACTCCGTCACCGCCACCATCGTTCGCGCCGTCTTCGAGCTCGCGATCCCTCCGCACATGATCTCGAAGCTCTCGGGGATCGGCTGCTCGTCGAAGACCCCGGCCTACTTCGTGCGAGGGGCGCACGGCTTCAACTCGGTGCACGGCCGCATGGTGGCGATCGCGACGGGCGCGAACGCCGCCAACCGGAAGCTCCACTACATCGGTGTCTCCGGCGACGGCGACTCGCTGTCGATCGGCATCGGCCATCTCGCCCACGCGATCCGGCGCAACGTCAACATGCTCTACCTGATCGAGAACAACGGCGTCTACGGCCTCACCAAGGGCCAGTTTTCGGCCTCGACGGACGTGAACTCGACCTCCAAGCGCGGCGAGCCGAACCTGCTGCCTCCGATCGACCCGGTGATGCTCGGTCTCAGCCTGGGCGCGACCTTCGTCGCCCGCGGGTTCTCGGGGAACAAGGAGCACCTGCTCCCGCTCATCAAGGCCGGTCTCGAGCACACAGGCTTCGCGCTCATCGACGTCATCTCGCCGTGCGTCCAGTTCAACGACCACGAGGGCTCGACCAAGAGCTACCTGTTCACTCGCCACCACGAGGTGCAGGTCGACGACTTCACCCTCTTCCAGGACGGGATCCACGCGAACGGCAGCGACGACGGCGCCGTCACCGTCTCCATGCACTCCGGCGCGCTCTTGCGGTTCCGCTCGCTGCCCGCCGACTACGACCCCACCGACCGCGCCTCGGCGATCGCCTACCTGGAGCGACACAAGGCGCCCGACGAGGTGCTGACGGGCCTCTTCTACGTGAACGAGGCAGCTCCGGACTTGCACGAGCTGAACAAGACCGTGACCGAGCCGCTCGTCGCGGTGCCCTTCGAGCGGCTGTGCCCGGGCGCCTCGGCGTTGGAGGAGTTGCAGAAGAGCTTCGTCTGAGGGCCCCGGGAGCGGTTCCCCGGCTCGCCCGGGGATGCGCCCAGCGATTCGCCCGGGGATGCGTCCGGGGTTCCCGGGGATGCGTCCA
>JAJYMD010000227.1 GCA_021787255.1 Actinomycetes bacterium
GCCGGTCCCCTGGAGCTCGTAGGTCTCCACGGTCGAGGCGGAGCGCTGGGAGGCCACCGTCTCGGGGCGCGCCTGTACCAGGTACAGCTCCCCGTCGAGCCCGTCCTTGGCCCACTCCATGTCCATGGGCCGGCCGTAGTGGCGCTCAATGGTGATGGCGTGGCCCGCGAGGGTGAGCACCTCCTCGTCGCTCAGGCAGTACCGGGAGCGGTCGGAGCGGGGCGTCGGGACGTTGCGCGTCGTCTGCTTGGACCCGCCCTCGGAGAACACCATCTTCACGGCCTTGTCCCCCAGCGAGCGCCGGAGCACCGCGCGATGGCCGGACTCGAAGGTCGGCTTGTGGACGTAGAACTCGTCGGGATCCACTGCGCCCTGCACCACGTTCTCGCCGAGCCCGTAGGACCCGGTGACGAACACCACGTCGCGGAAGCCCGACTCGGTGTCGAGGCTGAACATCACCCCTGCCGACGCGAGGTCGGAGCGGACCATCTTCATGACCCCGACCGACAGTGCCACCTTGAAGTGGTCGAACCCTTCGTCGATGCGGTAGTGGACGGCGCGGTCGGTGAAGAGGCTGGCAAAGCACTGACGGACCGAATCGAGCAGGCTGTGATCCCCTTTCACGTTCAGGTACGTCTCGTGCTGGCCGGCGAAGCTCGCCTGGGGGAGGTCCTCGGCCGTGGCGGACGACCGCACGGCCACGCTCAGCCCGTGCCCGTACTGGTCTTGCAGGGTGTGGTACGCAGAGAGGATCTCCTTGGAGAGATCGGGCGGCAGGCCGGCGCCGTAGACGATCTCGCGGGCGGCCTTGGACCTGCGGGAGAGGTCCGCGACGTCGGCGGGGTCGACACCGTCCAGCACCTCGTGCAGCGGCTCCCACGCCTTCGCCTCGTCGAGGACCATCCGGTAGGCCTCAGCCGTGATGGCGAACCCGTTCGGCACCTTGACGCCCTCGGCGCCGAGCGACCGGTACATCTCGCCCAGGGACGCGTTCTTGCCTCCCACGAGGGGCACGTCGTGGGCCCCGATCTCCTCGAAGAACCGCACGTAGCTCGTCATCGGCCTTCCCTTCGGTCTGTGGGACCGCACCGCTCCGGCCGCGCCGGCCCGCGCGATCCGACGCGGGTCTCTCGTTCTCGCCAGAGCTTTGCGCCGCTCGGCGTGCGCGCCAAGGGTCGAAGGTCCTCTCGTCACACTCGGGGAGGCGTCCGTTGCCTCCCCGAGGCTCCGTCGGCCCGCCACCCGGCGCCTCGGCACAACCGCCAAGGCGCTCCCATCCCCCCCTTCGCGTCGCGCGCCGTCTAGGTTTGCACGGGTGCGCCCAGCCGCAGCCCGCCCCGGTGCGTCACGCACGAAGGCGAGGAGGGCGGGTGATGTTACGATTTCGTGTCAAGCCGATATGGTGTGATGCGGTGGTCAACGCATCGACGCACGACGGCATCACCGGGTTCGTCTCGGACCCGCCCCGCACAGGGGGCCAGACGCTCGTCTTCGGCACGACGTTCGTGGTGTGCGGGCCCGACGGGGACATGTCCGAGGGCGAGGCCCAGGGGCTGTTCGTGCGCGATGTCCGTCTTCTGTCCGGCTGGCACCTCCGGATCGACGGCCGGCCGCTGCAGCCCCTCGCAGGCTTCACCTCCGACCCCTCCTCGGGCGTCTTCGTCGCGCGCGCGTACACCCGGGACGGGAGGTCGGAACCGACGCTGCTCGTCGAGCGGCGCAGACGGATCGACGGGGGGATGTCCGAGGAGCTGGTGCTCCGCAACTACGGCCTCGAGCGCGCCGGGGTGAACCTGACGATCGACGTGGGCGCCGACTTCGCCGACCTCTTCTCCGTGAAACTGGGCCGCCCGGCTGGACCCGCCGACGTCCGCAGGCACGCGACGGACGGGTCCTGGTCGGCACGAGCGCGCTGCGGCGGAAGCGACCGGTCCGTGGTCGTCTCGGCCCCTGGGGCGACGGTCACGATCGACACGGTCACCTACCGGGTGGTCGTCCCGCCAGCCGGCACATGGCGGACCACGCTGGTCGTGAGCGAGCCGGCTGCGAGGGGGCGCAGACGCGCCGGGGGATCCCGAGCCGTGCACGCCGCCTCTCGGGGCGCCTCGGGCCCGGTCGGCACCGGGCGGACGAGCTTCCGCTCGGACTCCCCGGCGCTGAGCGCAGCCTTCGCCCGCAGCGAGAGAGACCTGGCCGCTCTGACCCTCCCGGACCGCGCGAACGGACGCGACGTGGTGGTCGCCGCGGGCGCGCCGTGGTTCATGGCGCTCTTTGGGCGCGACTCGCTGCTCACCAGTTCGATGACGATGGCGCTGCGTCCCGACCTCGCGATCGGCACGCTGCGGGCGTTGGCCCGGCACCAAGGGCAGCGGACCGACCCCCTGAGCGAGGAGGAGCCCGGTCGCATCCTCCACGAGCTGCGCTCCGGCGTCGAGTCCTCCCTCGCACCGGGAGGCGTCGATTGCTACTACGGGAGCGTGGACGCGACCCCGCTGTTCGCGATGGTCGTCGCCCAGCTCGCCCGCTTCGGGGCGGACCAGGAGATCGTCGACGAGCTGCTCCCTGCGGTGGACAAGGCGCTCGCTTGGATCGACGTGCACGGCGACCGGGACGGCGACGGCTTCGTGGAGTACCTGCGGTACACCGACCGAGGGCTCCGGAACCAGGGGTGGAAGGACTCCGCGGACGGGGTGACCTTCGCCGATGGGTCGCTCGCCGAACCGCCGATCGCGCTCGTCGAGGTGCAGGGCTACGTCTACGGCGCGTTCCGCGGCCGGAGCGAGCTGGCGGCCCGTCGCGGCGACGTGGAGGGCGCCCGGTACTGGGCCGAGCGGGCGGCCGTCCTCAAGCGCCGCGTGAACGAGGCGTTCTGGCTCGAAGACGCGGGCTACTACGCGATCGGCCTCGACGCGAAGAAGCGCCCGATCGACTCGCTCGCGTCGAACATGGGCCACCTCCTGTGGACCGGAGCGGCCGAGCCCGACAAGGCTGCGCTCGTCGCGGAGCGCCTCTTGTCCCCCGAGCTGTTCAGCGGCTACGGCATTCGCACGCTCGCGACGACGATGGGGGCGTACAACCCTGCCAGCTACCACAACGGCTCGGTCTGGCCGCACGACACGGCCATCTCGATCGCCGGCCTCGTGCGCTACGGATTCACCGCGCACGCGCAACGCGTCGCAGTCGGGCTCGTCGAGGCCGCCTCCTACTTCTCGGGCCGCCTGCCCGAGTTGTTCTGCGGCTTCGACAAGACCGCGCTGCCTGGACCGGTCCCCTACCCCACGAGCTGCGCGCCCCAGGCGTGGGCCTCGGCCGCGCCGGTCCTGCTCGTCGTGTCGCTGCTCGGCCTCGACCCGGACGTCCCCGAAGGAACCCTTCGCGTCGCGCCCTCGCTCCCCGAGGCTTGGGGAGCCGTGAGGCTCGGTGCCATCCTGGGGGGCTCGACCGTCGAGGTGGAGGTGGAGGCCGACGGCAGGTGGTCGGTCATGGGAGCACAGGAGCTGCGCGTCGCGACGGGGGCCATGGCCGGCCGGGTCTGACCGGCCTCGCGGCTCACCGGGTCCGACCGGCCGAAAGCCTCTAGCCCGCGCAGCTCGAGGGGCAGAACATGAGGACATGAACGCTGCTCCCTCTGCTCCTGCACAGCCTGCTCCTGCACAACGCCCGTTCGGGCTGCAGGTCCTCGAGGACCTGCCCGAGCCTGCCGGAGCGAACGTGCTCCTCCGGGCGACGCTCGACCTCCCGCTGTCGGCGGACGCCTCCCTGCCTCTCGCACGGGTGCGGGCGGTCGGTCTCGCCACGACGGTGCGCTGGCTCGTCGAGCACGGCGCGAAGGTGACCGTCTGGGGCAGCCCGAGTGGTGCGCGCAGCACCGACGGAGGCCGCCGGCGCGTCCGGCTCTCGCGGGTCCGGGCGGTCCTCGACGACCTCGAACCGACGCTCGACGGGAACCCTGCAGTCCGGGTGCTCTCGTGCGACGAGCGCACAGATGCCGTCGCGAGGGTCGTGGCGGGCCACGACCTGTTCGTGAACGACACCCTGCAGGATTCCCTGCTGCCGCTCCCGAGCGTCACGCTGCCGCCCACGCGCCTGCCCTCGGCGGCCGGGCGCACGCTCCAAGGGGACCTGGAGGTGCTCCAGCCCCTGGTGACGGGCCCGGACCGGCCCTTCGTCGCAGTCCTGGGCGGCGAGCGCACGTTCATGCGCCTCCACGGCCTCCAAGGGCTGGTCCTGCGTGCCGACGCCGTGCTGCTCGGCAGCGGCCTCGCGCTGGCGATGCTCCAAGCGCTCGGGCGTCAGCCGACGGAGGGAGGCGACGACGACTTCCTGTGGGAGTGCCGGCAAGTGCTGGGCCTCTCCCAGCGTGTGCGCCATCGTCTCGTCGTTCCCGAGGACCTCGTCTGGTCGAACGGCAGGTCGACGCGCATAG
>JAJYMD010000238.1 GCA_021787255.1 Actinomycetes bacterium
CACCATCGCCCCACGGAGGTTCACGATCGAGTAGAACAACCACCGGCGACGCCCACCATGGCCGGTTTCAACCGGAACAGGTGGCCGGAATCAACCGGACGGGCTCGCGAGATAACTGCGCGAAACACCACATGTCGCGCTCATGCGCACAGGGCACCCGGGCGAACCGCTACATGTTGTGCCTGCGTACTTACCTCGCGAGCCCGTTCAACCGGAACGGGTGGCTGAATTCGCCGGAATGCGCATGGATCGACCTTCGCCTCACCCGCAGACCGACGACCCCAGGGCTGCCACGGCCAGCCGGCATCTTGCCGAGCGCTGAGCCCTCTAGTCGGGTGGTCCCAGAGCGTCGTCGCAGGGGCGGCACGGAACCCGGATCGATTACGGATAGATGAACGGTTGGAGACGTCTTGGAAACGGTACCAACCCAGCCCGAGCCCCACTCTTCCCGGTCGTCCGGTGTGGTGGAGTCTGCGGGTATAGTGTCGCAAAGATCCTCATTGTTGCGATGTCAGAGGTGCCGACGGGTCTGGAGGGATGTGCTCAGGTGAGGCCAGTGAGACGCTGGAATCGATACCCTTACTCGTCTTCAGCTCGACGCGGTCCAGGCGGACCCGCGAGAGGGATGCGTGACGCATGACCTCGACCCGTGAGTCGCCGCGAAAGACGACGGGCAGTTCGAAGATCCGCCTGCCCATCACCCGCCTGAGCACGGTTGCAATACGGGCACCGCTGGAGGCTGATTTCAAGGGCAGTCACTATCACATGACGAACCGCGCGACCTTGATCACGCGTATTCACACCGCAGAGGGGATCGTCGGCGAAGCATACGCGGGCGACGAGGACTCGACCCTTCTCGAGATCCAGCGAATCGTGCACGAGGAGCTAGCACCGTCGGTGATAGGTCTCGACGCCATGGCGGTCGAGCGTTGCTGGCAGGCAGGGTTCCCGGCAACGTTCGACATTTTGCGAGATCGACGTCTCGGACTGGTCGCCCTGGCGGGAGTCGATGCTGCGATCTGGGATGCCGTGGGCAAGGCTCTGGACGTCCCACTCTGGAAGCTGTGGGGCGGCTACCGGAACCGGGTACCACTCATCGCGATCGGTGGCTACTACGGAGACCCACTCGGCACCATCGAGGAGGAGATCGCGAGCTATGTGAAGCTGGGGCTGGCAGGAGTCAAGTTCAAGGTGGGTGGATGCTCCCCGGCGGAGGACGCCGAGCGCGTCGAGCGAGCACGAGCCGCTGCGCCGGACGACTTCGTCATCGCACTGGACGCCAACCAGGGTTACACGGTGGCCGAAGCCGTTCAGCTCGGGCACCGAGTCGAGGACCTGGACATTCTGTGGTTCGAGGAACCTGTGTGCTGGGACAACGACCTCCATGCCATGCGTGACGTGCGAATGCGAGGACCGCTTCCGATCTGTGCCGGACAGAGCGAGTTCTCACCGGCAGGATGCAGGGAGCTCATGCAGCTGGGAGCGATCGACTATTGCAATTTCGACGCTTCCTGGTCGGGTGGTCCAACCGTTTGGCGCCGCATGGCGGCAGTTGCTAGCACCTATGGAGTCGGCGTGGGGCATCACGAGGAGCCGCAGGTGGCTTCCCACCTTGTCGCCAGCCAAGCGCACGGCACGTTCGTCGAGTGCTTCCATCCCGACCGCGACCCCTTCTGGTGGAACCTGATGACGAACCGGCCACCCCTCGAAGGGGGAGAATTGGTGTTGTCGGACACACCGGGTTTCGGCTGGGCGCTGAACGAAGACTACATTGACCGGTACACGGTATCGGGGAGCTGAGCCCAGCGACTGAGCCAGAGAACGGACGTTAGCGTCATCTCGGAAGCTTCTAACCAGGATATGACTCGATTGGCACCATCGGGACGTTCGCGTATCAACATTCAGCACGTGGCCGACAGGGCCGGAGTCGCGCCCTCTTCGGTGTCACGCGTCCTCTCGGGCCACCCGAACGTCAGCGACATCATGCGCAATCGCGTTGTCGACGCGGTGGCGGCACTCGGCTACGAGCCAGATTTTCTGGCACAAAGCCTCCGTCGCGGTGACAGCATGACCGTCGGGTTCGTGGTCGGGGACATCTCCAATCCACTGCTGTCCGAGATCGCGCTGGGTGCCGAGACGGGGCTCCGGCAGTCCGGCTACACCATGCTGCTCGCCAACTCGATGGACAACCCTGGCCTCGACACCTCGCACATCCGGCTCTTCGCGCAACGGCGGGTCGACGGATTACTGCTCTCGGTCTCAGACGAGACTTCCGATTCGACGCTCGACGTCCTGAAGAAGGCGATGCTGCCCTACGTAATGGTCGACCGAGAGCTGCCCAAGTGTGACAACATCTCCGCGGTGCTCACGGACCACGAGACGGGCCTGTCCGCGGCTGTTACTCATCTCGTCGAGCTGGGCCACCGCCGAATTGCCCTCGTGAACGGGAGCCCGCGCGTCCGGCCAGGGCGCGAGCGGGCCACGACCCTGCGGCGCTGCGCCCGGCGCCTCGGCTTCAGCGGAGCAGTTCGATCCGGTTCCTTCACGACAACCCATGGCGACGAAGCGATGAACGCCTTGTTGGACGAGGCGGAACCCCCGACGGCGGTGATCGCCGGAAGCAACCAGATCCTGGTCGGAGTCCTGAGATGCCTCCGGCGTCGGGGATGTTCGGTGCCAGACGACATCTCGCTCGTGACCTGCGATCAGATTGCCCTCTCTGAGTTCATCGACCCGCCCCTGGCTACGATCGAGCGGGACCCTTACCTGATGGGCTCGCTCGCGGCGACGCTCCTCCTGGAGCGCCTCGGAGGAGGCGGCGCCCGCAGAGTTTGGGTTCCGACGACCTTTCGATCGACGTCGAGCTGCGCTCCACCGAAGGAGCCAGCTTACCGGCGATCCGTCGCGACCGTCAGTGGATTCGCGGCCAATGAGGTCTAACCTAGTCGGCGGGCCGATGGCGAAACCTAGTTCGCAGGTGGCCGATGGGGCCCCAGGTGTAGTCGCCAGGAGGGCTCGCCTTCATATCCGGAAGATGCGTTCAGCGTTGAGTGAGAACAGCGCCTCGCGCTCGTTTGGCGAGAACGAGGCGATGATCTGGTCGTAGGCGTTGACGACCGCGTCGTAGGAGCTGTAGAGGCGGTCGACGGGCCAGTTGGAGGCAAAGAAGCAGCGCTCGACGCCGAAGGTCTCGATGCAGGCGAGCACCCAGGGACGGATGCTGGCAACCGTCCAGCCAGGATCGCACATGCCGAGCCCTGAGATCTTGCAACGGGTGCTCTCGGCCTCGGCCAGCGTCCGCAGCCCGCGGCGCCAGTTCTCGAAGTACTCGTCGTCGCGGGCGCGGGGGAACCCAGCGTGCTCGAGGACGAGCGTAACATCGGGATGAAGTCGTGCGACGGCGCGCGCCTTTCCCATGTCCTGCCAGGTGCAGTCGAGGTCACAGATCAGGCCGTAGCGTGCGAGCTTCCCATAGCCACGCTGCCATGCGGGGTTGGTGAGATAGTCACCCTCGCCGAAGTCCCGGATGCCACGCATGCGCGGGGACGCGGCCACGTGGCGCTCGAGCTCCGCCTCGACACCCTCGCACCCGAGGTCGCTGTGCGCGACGATCCCGTTCGGCCAGCCGGTCGTCTGCGCCATCTCCTCGAGCCAGGCCGTCTCTGCCACCGGGTCGAGGGCGCCGAGGGCCGCCTGTACGTGCACGATCTTCGAGACGTGCGCGAAGCGGGTCTCGGCACGCAATGCCCTGGCATCGTAGACGAGCGACTTGATCGCGTTGATGTCTCCGATGATCGGGTGCACGAAGTCCGGCTGGAGCCAAGAGTAGACGAATTCCTTATTGCGCAGGTCGTAGAAGTGCACGTGGGTGTCGACGAAAGGGATGTCAGCCATGCCGTTCCTTTCTCTAACGGGGTGAGTGTCGATTCAGCAGACCACTTGGTGCGTCGCGCCAAGATGCCTGGCGAGATCGGCCACGTCCGAGCTGACGTCGGAGATCGTGAGACAGCTGTGGTGCCCGACACCGGCGCGTGCCCAGGCTTCCCAGACCGCAACGGCGTCGGACGCGGCGAAACGGAACCCGCCGTTCGTCGTTCCGGTACCGGTGAACCCCCTGCCGGAGAGCGCCCCACGCGCCGTCACGAAGCGGTAGCCGCCATCGGTGTCCTCGACGAGGTTGACAAGCGTAGCGGGCCCGTGGCGAAGGACACCCTCAACGCATAGGCTGCAGAGGTTTCCCTCGGAGAGGAACCAGTCATTGCGCCGCAACTCGAGCTGCACCGCTGGCGGCCAGAAGCGGTCGTCGTGTTCTCCTGAATTCGCCACGACGAACTCCCCGGTGTCGAAGTCAAGCGCTTCCAGCTCGTGATAGAGGGTCGGATGACCGAGGGCTGCCACGGCAACCATAGCAATCGAACTC
>JAJYMD010000442.1 GCA_021787255.1 Actinomycetes bacterium
GGTGATGGCGCTCGAGCGCGTGCCGGCCGGCAGCCGCCGTGAGGGTGGCGTGGCGAGGATGAGCGATCCTGCGCTGATCGAGGGCATCCAGAAAGCCGTCACGATCCCGGTGATGGCGAAGGCCCGCATCGGGCACTTCGCCGAGGCACAGGTGCTCCAAGCGCTCGGAGTCGACTACGTCGACGAGAGCGAGGTGCTCACCCCCGCCGACGAGGCCCACCACATCGACAAGTGGGCCTTCACCGTCCCGTTCGTCTGCGGCGCGACCAACCTCGGTGAGGCGCTGCGGCGGATCTCCGAGGGTGCCGCGATGATCCGTTCGAAGGGAGAGGCCGGGACGGGCAACATCGTGGAGGCGGTGCGCCACCTGCGATCCATCGTCGGGGACATCCGCAAGCTCACGCAGGCGGACAGCGCCGAGCTGTACGCGTGGGCGAAGCAGCTCGCGGCCCCCGTCGGGCTCGTGCGGGAGATCGCGGAGACCGGCAAGCTGCCCGTGCCGCTGTTCTGCGCAGGCGGCATCGCGACGCCCGCGGACGCGTCGCTCGTGATGCAGCTCGGCGCAGAGGCGGTGTTCGTCGGCTCGGGCATCTTCAAGAGCGAGGACCCGGCGCGCCGGGCGCGGGCGATCGTGGAGGCGACGACCCATTACGAGGATGCCGAGCACGTCGCGAAGGTCAGCCGCGGGCTGGGCGAGGCCATGCGCGGCGAGGAGCTGTCGGAGCTCGCCGAGCGTCTGGCCGAGCGCGGCTGGTAGCGGTCGAGGTGCCGGCGGCGACCGTCGGCGTCCTCGCCCTCCAAGGCGACGTCCGGGAGCACGAGGTCGCGTTTGGTCAGGTGGGCCTGGTGACCCGCCGCGTGCGGCGCGTGGCCGACTTGGAGGGGATCGAGGGACTGGTGCTGCCGGGCGGCGAGTCGACGACGCTCTCGATGCTGCTCGACTCCTCGGGCCTGTTCGGACCGGTCGACGATGCGATCGCCGCCGGCCTTCCCACGTTCGGCACCTGTGCCGGGCTGATCCTCCTCGCCCGCCGGGTCGAGGACGGCCGGCCCGATCAGCGGTCGTTCGGAGCGTTGGACTGCGCGGTCCGAAGGAACGGCTACGGGCCGCAGCGGTTCTCCTTCGAAGGAGAAGTGGAACCTGTCGGGGACGTGCTCGGAGCCGAGGGAGGGCCCCTCCCGGCGGTCTTCATCCGCGCTCCGCTGGTCACCGAGGTCTGGGGCGACGCGGAGGTCCTCGCGACGGAGGGCTCGGAGGGCCGAAGGGCTCCGGTGGTGCTGCGGCAGGGCCACGTGCTCGCCACGACCTTCCATCCCGAGCTGACCTCGGACCGACGCGTGCAGCAGCTCTTCGCTCGGATGGTGGCGTCGCATCGACGCGAGAGGGACCGAGCCCCCACGCACCCTCCGCTCGGGTGCGCGCCAGGGGTGCGGCGCTAGCATGCCCTGCCTGGGCTCGTGCCCCGAGCGCCGACGGCTGCGATCTCGGTCCTGCGGCACGGGCAGGACCCGGGATGCGTCGTGAGGGAGCGCCCGAGCGACGCCGCAGGAGCAGGCGGAATTCAGTTCAGGATCTCATCTGACGTTTTGGGGAATTTCGTGGGACGCAGGAAGGACTCTCACTGATGTCGGGGCATTCGAAGTGGGCGACCACCAAGTACCGCAAGGGAGCGCAGGACGCCGCGCGTTCCAAGCGGTTCGTGAAGCACATCCGCTCGCTCGAGGTGGCGGCGCGCGAGGGAGGCGGCGACGTGAACAACAACGCCGCGCTGCGCACCGCGTTCGAGCGAGCGCGGGCGGACTCGATGCCGCTGGACACCATCGAGCGCGCGATCAAGCGTGGCACGGGCGAGCTGGAGGGGGTGCGCTACGAGCACGTCAGCTACGAGGGGTACGCGCCGTGCGGTGTCGCGGTCATCGTCGAGACCCTCACGGACAACCGGAACCGCACGGCGGCCGAGCTGCGGAACCTGCTGACGAGGAACGGCGGGTCGATGGCGGAGCCCGGCGCGGTGAGCTGGCAGTTCGAGCGCAAGGGCGTGGTCGAGCTCGACCGCTCGCTCGAGGAGGACGCGGTCACCGAGGCAGCCGCCGACGCGGGGGCCGAGGACGTCGTCGACGCTGGGGAACGATGGCAGGTCGTCGCGGCCGCAGCCGATCTCGCCTCGGTGCGCGCCAAGCTGGAGGCCGCAGGAATGACGCCGCTGAGCGCAGAGCTCACGCTGGTGCCGACGACGACCGTGGACGTGAACGACCCGCAGGATGCCCAGCGCGTGCTCCGGCTCCTCGAGGCGATCGAGGACCACGACGACGTCCAGGCCGTCCATGCGAACTACGAGATCCCCGAGGCGGTCCTCGCCGGCTACGCAGGCTGAGGGAAGCCGCGCGCGGGGCGCCGCCATGGACTAGCGTCGAACGCGTGTTCGTGCTTGGCATCGATCCGGGGCTGTCCCGCTGCGGGTACGGGCTCGTCGCCGCCTCGAGCGACGCCGGACGGCCGGGTCCTCTCGCCGCGCTCGCAGCAGGGGTGCTCGAGACCGACCCGGGCTCTCCGCTGCCGGAGCGCCTGCGGATCCTGCGCGACGACTTGCGGCGCGTCCTGGCCGAGCGGCGCCCCGATGTCGTGGCGGTCGAACGCGTGTTCTTCCAGGCGAACGCCCGCACGGCGATGTCGGTCGGCCAGGCGAGCGGTCTCGCGCTCGCCGAGGCCGCCGCGGCGGGTTGCGAGGTCGCGCAGTACACGTCCAACGAGGTGAAGCAGGCCCTTGCCGGCTGGGGCGCCGCCGACAAGGAGCAGGTTCGACGCATGGTCGCGACCGTCCTCGGGGTCGCCTCGGTCCCCGGACCGCCCGACGTCGCCGACGCGCTCGCGCTCGCCCTCTGCCACTTGTCGGGTGCGGGCTTTCGGCGGGCCGTCGCGGAGGCGTCCCGGTGATCGGGTCGCTGCGCGGGACCCTCGCACGCCGGGGTGCCGACGGTGAGCTCCTCGTGGAGGTGGGGGGCGTCGGTTACCGCGTCTTGGTCCCCACGCGCACCGCGGCGGCGCTCGGGCCTCCCGGCAGCGACGTGTTCCTCCACGTCCACACCCACGTCCGCGAGGACGCGATCGTGCTGTTCGGCTTCGCGCACGACGACGAGCGCCGCTGCTTCCAGGCGCTCCTCGGCGCTCACGGGGTCGGTCCCGCGCTCGCACTGTCGGTGCTCTCGGCGCTCTCGCCGGCGGCGCTGTCGACCGCGGTCCTCGAAGACGACTTGGAGACGCTGTGCGCAGTCCCTGGGATCGGCCGCAAGACCGCCGCGCGGCTCCTCATCGACCTGAAGAGCCGGCTCGACCTGCCCGACCTCGCCGCGGCGAGCACCGTCTCTGGGTCCGCACGGGCCGAAGCACGTGCCGCGCTCGCAGAGCTGGGCTACGGGCCCGAGGAGATCCGCCACGCGCTCGACGGGCAGCGCGAGGATGTCGGGGTGGAAGAGCTCCTCAGGCTCGCCCTGCGGGATCTCGCCGCCCGATGACGCGCCGGGAGGTCCTCGCGCCCCTCGGGGGGGAGGTCCCAGAGGAGGAGGTCCCAGAGGGGGCACCGCGGCTCGACGTGCCTGGGCCACGTCGAGCCGTGGACCCGTCGGCGGGCCCCGACGAGGAGGGCGAGCACGACGCCGACCTGCGACCGCGCAGGCTGGAGGAGTTCGTCGGCCAGGCCGACCTCACCGAGCATCTGGGCATCGTCCTGCAGGCCGCGCGTGGCCGGCGCCAGCCCGTGGACCACATCTTGTTCGCCGGGCCGCCCGGTCTGGGCAAGACCTCCCTTGCCGGGATCGTCGCGGCGGAGATGGGTGTCGGCCTCCGGGTGACCTCCGGGCCGGTGCTCCAGCGTGCCGGCGACCTCGCCGCCTTGCTCACGGACCTCCAGGAGGGCGACGTCCTGTTCGTCGACGAGATCCACCGGCTCCACCGCTCGATCGAGGAGGTCCTCTATCCGGCGATGGAGGACGCGAAGATCGACATCCTGATCGGCAAGGGACCGACCGCGCGTTCGATCCGGCTCGACCTGCCCCGCTTCACGCTCGTCGGCGCGACCACGAGGACCGGCCTGGTCGCCGGACCGCTCAGGGACCGGTTCGGCTTCGTCGGTCGGCTCGACCTGTACGAGCCGGGGGACCTCGAGACGATCGTCCTGCGATCGGCGCGCATTCTCGGCGTGGAGATCGACACGGAGGGCGCCCGGCGCATCGCGTCGAGGTCACGCGGTACCCCGCGCGTCGCGAACCGGCTGCTCCGCCGGGTGCGCGACTTCGCCGAGGTCCGAGGTGACGGCACGGTCACGTCGCGCACCGCCGAGGAGGGCCTCGACCTCTTCGGCATCGACGCGCTCGGCCTCGACAAGGTCGACCGGGCGATCCT
>JAJYMD010000195.1 GCA_021787255.1 Actinomycetes bacterium
GCGCTCCTTCCACCGATACGCCCGCACCTCTGCGAGCTCGAGCTGCCGGCAGGCGCCGGCGAAGCTCCATCCCGCCGCCGTGGCGTCGTCGATGAGCCCGAGCAAGGCGGCCTTGGTGGCCGCGTCCACCCGGCGTGGGACCCGGCCACTCAGCCCCAGCGCCCTTTTCCCTCGACCAGCATCAGCTGGACCGCCATCTCCTTCAGGGCGTCGCCGAGCCGGGCGGCATCGGCTCGGGCCGCGAAGAGCTCCATGTCGCGTTCCTTCTCCCGCCGCCCGGGCCGGGACTTGGACAAGGCCTCCAGCGCCCCCTCCTTGGCGACCGTGCGGATGCGCATGATGACCCCGCGGTCGACCTGCCAATGGTCGGCCGCCTCGATCACCGTCACCTCCTGGCGCACCAGTTGGAGGAAGATCTCGTACTTCTGCAGCGGGGTCAGGAAGCGCTTCGCACGGCGTCCGGCCCGGTCGGTTCCACGGGTCTCCTCGGTCATCGGAACATGGTCCTCCACTCGTCGTGGAGACCCGCGGATGCTGCTTGATTCTGCGGCCGATCCCTATCGCGAAGTCAGGCTCAAAGCAAGTGGTTGTGTGAGAAGAACCTGCAATGTTGTCTGAACGGCATACAGCGAACGGTCGAGCAATCGCCTCTGTCTTGGTCTAGAGACGCAAGAGCGGCGACAAGGGGGATCCATGCCTGAAGCGGCGATGGTGCAGTCGGACGGAAAGCAGCTCCTCGGAGGTGGGCGGCTCAGCGCGTTCGAGGCGTCAGGTGTCAGCGTTGCCGGCCTCGCGCCGACGATGGCCATGGCGCTCGGCACCGCGTTCGCCGCCTCGGAGGCCGGCGACGCGGTACCCCTCTCTTATTTCCTCGCGTTGATCGGCTCTTTGGCGCTCGCCTATGTCATCGTCCGCTTCGCGCGGCGGCGACCGGGTAGTGGCCTTGCGTTCACCTACGTCGACAACGCGTTCGGGAAGAACCCAGGTTTCACGGCGGGGGCGATCTACTCGCTGTCATGGCTGTTCGGGATCGCCGTGACCATTGCGATCAGCGCGGTCGCGATCAGCGCCATCGTGAGCGAGTACCACGGGAGCGTCAGCTGGTTCCCGCTCTTCCTGGCGGAGATGGCGATCGCCCTCGCGCTGAACTACCTGGGGGTGAAGCCGTCCGTGAGGCTCCAGGTGCTCGCAGAGGTGGGCTCGATGCTCGCGGTCACCGCGATCTTCGCCGCGGCGCTCGCGAGCCCGCACAGTCCGGGTCTGTCGTTCCGGCCCTTCGAGCCGTCCGTCTCGCTGAAGGGATGGAGCGGGATCGGCTTCGGGATGATCTACGGCTTTTCGGGGTTCGCAGGTTTCGAAGGAGCGGCTGCACTGGGCTTCGAGACGCGCAACCCCCGATCGGGGATCCCACGCGCGATCCTGTGGTCGCTGATCGGCGCGGGCGTCTTCTACCTGTTCGTGACGTACGCGCTGGCGATCGGCTACGGGCCGCACGGCGGGAAGAGCTGGGCGAGCTCCGCTGCGCCGCTCGCGGTCGTCCTCACGAAGTACATGGGCCCGAACTGGGCGACCGCCGTGGAGGCCATGGTCGCGCTGAGCGGTTTCTCCGCGGGACTGGGCCTGGTCACCCTGTCCACGCGCGTCCTGCACGGCATGTCGCTGCGTGGGCTCATGCCCCGCGCGCTGCGCCATGAGCACCCGCGCTTTAGGACGCCCAGCTACAGCGTGGTGCTGGTGTGCGTCATCGCCGGAGTCCTGGGCGCAGCCCTCGGCCTGTCGCAGGGCACGACAACGCTCATCGGCTTCACCGCTGCCTTCAACACCCTGATCCTGATCGCGGTCTACGCAGCGATCTCGGCTGGGGCGTTCGTGGTGTTCGGCCTGAGGGAGACCGGGAGCGGTCGATGGCACGCGTTCGTCCTCCCGGTGATCGCCTTCGGGCTCCTTGGCTACGCGTTCTACGCGTCGGTGATCCCCGTCCCCGCGTTCCCCTACAACCTCGCGCCATACCTCGTGCTCGGGGTGACCGTGATCTTCGCGGTCGTTGGGATCCGCCTGCAGGCGGGGCCGAGCGTGGACTTCGCGACACTCGTCGCGGAGCCCGTCCGAAGTCCGGCGTCCCCGTCGCGCCAGGGGCTGACATCTCGCGCGGGCGCTGAGTCCTAGGCGTGTCGTGACGGGCTCCGATGTCCCGTCGGCGCGCGAAGCGCCGGGAGGAGAGGCGTTCGGCGCCGAGGACCTCGACAGGACTCGCCAGGTGCCGGGCGTGCCGGCTCGTGCCGGTCCGCTCCGGCCGGACGAGTTCGACGGACAGGTCGTCTTCGTCACGGGGGTCGCACGAGGTCAGGGGCGTAGCCATGCCTACGGCTTCGCGTCGCTCGGCGCCGACGTCGCGGGAATCGACCGGTGCGAGGACCTGTCGACCGTGCCCTATCCGCTGGCAGGCGTCGCAGACCTCGAGGAGACCAGGGCGATGGTCCGCAAGCTCGGGCGTCGCGCGCTGCTCGAAGTAGGTGACGTCCGCGACAGGGCGCGGCTTGCAGAAGTGGTCGAGCGGGTCATGGACGAGCTGGGGCGGATCGACGTCGTCGTGGCGAACGCGGGGATCTTCAGCGTCGGCGACGCACGGACCTTGTCCGCCGAGAGCTGGGCGGAGGTCATCGAGGTGAACCTCACCGGCGTCTGGAACACGGTCCAAGCGTGCCTTCCTGCGATGATCGCCGGAAAGCGCGGGGGGAGCATCGTCATGACGAGCTCGATCGGAGGTCTGAGGGGCTTGCTCCAGTGCGCCCACTACGTCGCCAGCAAGCACGGCGTGCTCGGCCTGGTGGAAGCGCTCGCGAACGAGCTGGGTCCCCATGGGATAAGGGTGAACGCGGTGTGCCCTACGAACGTCAACACGCGTATGATCCACAATCCTGCGAACTACGCGACGTTCCGACCGGACCTTCCGCACGCGACGAGTGCGGACATGGTGGAGCCTGCGAAGGAGATGCACTTGCTGGCCACCCCGTGGATCGAGCCCGAAGACGTGACGGCCGCTGTCACGTGGTTGGCGTCGAGCGCGGCACGGTTCGTCACGGGCGTCGCGTTGCCGGTCGACGCGGGCGCGACCACGAAGGTGGCGAATTGATGCCGGCCGCGGAGGATGTCGGGCGTCTTGCCGAGATCGGGGATCGAGAGCGGCTGCGTGCGCTGAGCTGCGTCACCGATGGGAAGCTCTGGGCGCTCGGGCTCGACGTCTTCGGGAGCCCCCCCCAGCCGTCGTTCCCTGGTCGTCCGGACCAGCGCCACGAGATCTACCGTGACTGGTCCCACTACGAAGAAGGATCCGTCGCCCCGCTGCCAGGAGGGGTGTGCTCGGTGGACGACGGAGTGTTCCTGAACTGCCACGGTGGCAGCCATCTCGACGCGCTCGGGCACATCATGTGCGAAGGGACGATCGCCGGGGGGCGCGCCGCCACGTCGACGATCGGCGGCCTCCGGCACGCCGACGTCGCCGCGATCGCGCGGCTCGGGGTCGTCTGTCGCGGGGTGATCGTGGACCTGTGCAGGTCGGCGGGCGCCCGTTGGCTCGAGCGTGACCACGAGGTGACGCTCTCGGAGCTCCAGGCCTGCCTGGAGGAGGAGGGGGTCACGGCGGCTGCCGGTGACATGCTCCTGCTTCGGACCGGGAGCCTCCTCCGCTACTACGAAGAGGGTCCCTCAGTTTTCTTCACGGACTACTCGGAGCCGGGCTTGAGCCACGACGAGGCGCTCCTCGCCTGGGTCGACGAGACCCGGATCCTCGGGATCGGGAGCGACACGCTCGCCAACGAGCTCCCGCGCTGTCCGGCGACCGGCGAGGAGTACCCGCTCCACAGGTACCTTCTTCGCGACCGAGGACTGCAGTTCCACGAGGCGCTCTGGCTGGAGGAGGTGGCCGCGGATTGCGCGTCGGACCGGCGCTACACCGGGCTGTACGTCGCGTCTCCGCTCAAGCTGGTCGGTGCCTCGGGGTCACCGGTGAACCCGGTGTTCATGAAGTGACCATGTGCATCTCGATCGAGCGTGATAGTCGAATGGACCCGTGCGGTGGTGGGCGATCCCAGAAGGAGAGGGTGTAGCGGTGAGAGCAGCCGCACGGCCAGGTGGTGCGCAGGTGAGCTGGCAGCTCCGAGGCATGACGCCTGCGATCCTCCACGGCGAGACGAGAGGGTGGTCGTACTTCGACGGACCTTCGGGGACCCAGATGATCGCCCCCGCGATCGACGCGTTCGTTGCGTTCGCCCACAGCGGGCTCTCGAACCGTCACGGCTACTCGCCGGCCGGTGACGAGACCGAGGACGTGGTCGCCTTCGCCCGCGAGCAGCTCCGGTCGCTGTTCCACGCCG
>JAJYMD010000130.1 GCA_021787255.1 Actinomycetes bacterium
CACGCCCATCACCTCGCCGGTCGAGCGCATCTCGGGCCCGAGCAGGGTGTCGACCCCGGGGAAGCGGTCGAAGGGCATCACCGCCTCCTTCACGCTCACGTGCCCGAGGCTCGGCAGGGTGCCCGAGGCATGGAGCAGCCCCTGTGCGCGCAGCTCGTCGAGGGTCTGGCCGACCATGACCCGCGCGGCGAGCGCGGGCAAAGGGACGCCGGTGGCCTTCGCCACGAACGGCACGGTCCGGCTCGCGCGCGGGTTCGCCTCGAGGACGTGGACGACCCCGTCTTTCACCGCGTACTGCACGTTCAGCAGCCCCTGGACCCCGAGCGCCTCGGCGAGCGCACGCGTGGAGCGGTCGAGGACCCCGAGCACCTCCTCGGAGAGGGACTGCGGCGGGAGCGCGCACGCGGAGTCGCCCGAGTGGACGCCCGCCTGCTCCACGTGCTCCATCACGCCGCAGACGAGCACCTCTCCGGCCCGGTCGCGAATGGCGTCGACGTCGATCTCGACAGCGTCCTCCAAGAAGCGGTCCACGAGCACCGGGCGCTCCGCGGTCACCCCGCCTTCCCGCTCGAGCCGCAGCCCGGCCATCACCCGCCGGAGCTCTGCGTCGGTGAAGACGATCTCCATCGCCCGCCCGCCGAGCACGTAGCTGGGCCTGACCAGCACCGGGTACCCGACGCGGTGCGCGACCGCGAGCGCCTCGTCGACGCTGACCGCGGTCCCCCCGGCGGGCTGGGGGAGGCCCAGCTCCTCGCATAGCGCGTTCCAGCGCCGCCGGTCCTCGGCCAGGTCGATCGAGGCGGGGCTGGTCCCGAGCACCATCCCCGGCGGCAGGGAGTGGGCCAGCTTCAGAGGGGTCTGGCCGCCGAGGGACACCACGACGCCCGCGACCCGCCCGCCGGCACCCGCCTCGGCGTCGAGCACGTTCGCGACGTCCTCTGCGGTGAGCGGCTCGAAGTAGAGGCGGTCGGAGGTGTCGTAGTCGGTCGAGACCGTCTCGGGGTTGCAGTTGACCATGACCGTCTCGTACCCCGCGGCGCGAAGTGCGCTCGACGCGTGGACGCAGCAGTAGTCGAACTCGATCCCCTGGCCGATGCGGTTGGGTCCCGAGCCGAGGATGACGACCCTGTCGCGTCCGGAGGGCCGGACCTCGTCCTCGTCCTCGTAGGTCGCGTAGTGGTACGGGGTGAACGCCTCGAACTCCGCGCCGCAGGTGTCGACGGTCTTGTACGTGGCCCTGACGCCCGCCGCGAGCCGGGCCGCGCGCACGTCGGCCTCGGTGGACCCGACGAGGTAGGCGAGCTGCGCGTCGGAGAAGCCGAGCCGCTTCATCCGCCGCCACGTGAGCCGGTCCAGCGCACCGAGGGGCTCGCTGCGCCCCGCGGCGTCGCCGCCCAGCGCGCCGCTCAGCGCGCCGCTCGAGTCGAGCAGCTCGGCCAGCTCGCGCCGTGCGTCGCCGAGGCGCGCGATCTCGCGGAGGAACCACGGGTCGACGCCGCTCGCCTCGGACACCACCTCGACGCCCAGGCCGCGGCGCAGCGCGCACTCGAGCTCGAAGATCCGTTCGGGCGTCGCGACGGCGATCCGCTCGAGGAGCTCCTCGTCGCTCAGCGCGTCGAGCGCCACCTCCTGGGGGTCGGCGTTCAGCCCGGCCCTGCCCTGCTCGAGGGAGCGGACGGCCTTCTGGAGCGACTCGCAGAAGGTCCGCCCGATCGCCATCACCTCGCCGACCGACTGCATTCGGGTGCCGAGCCTGCCTTCGGCGCCAGGCAGCTTCTCGAACGCCCAGCGCGGGATCTTCGTGACCACGTAGTCGATCGTGGGCTCGAAGCTCGCGGGCGTCGCCGTCGTGATGTCGTTGCGGATCTCGTCGAGCGTGTAGCCCACGGCGAGGCGTGCGGCGATCTTGGCGATCGGGAACCCCGTCGCCTTCGACGCGAGCGCAGAGGACCGGGAGACCCGGGGGTTCATCTCGATCACGAGCCGGCGACCGGTCGCGGGATCGACCGCGAACTGCACGTTCGACCCGCCGGTCTCCACGCCGACGCGCCGAAGGCAGGAGAACGCGTCGTCGCGCATCGCCTGGTACTCGACGTCCGAGAGCGTCTGGGCGGGTGCGACGGTGATCGAGTCCCCGGTGTGGACGCCCATGGGGTCCAGGTTCTCGATCGAGCAGACGACGACGCAGTTGTCCGCCCGGTCGCGCATGACCTCGAGCTCGTACTCCTTCCACCCGGCGACGGACCGCTCGACGAGGATCTCGCCGACGGGGCTCGCGTCGAGCCCGTCGGCCGCGAGGCGAGCGAGCTCGTCGCGGGTGCGCGCGATCCCGGTCCCCTTGCCGCCCAGGATGAAGCTGGGACGCACCATGACCGGCAGACCCACCTCGGCGGCGATCGCGAGCGCTTCGTCCAGGCAGTGCGCGAACCCGCTCGTCGGCACCTCCAGCCCGATCTCGGTCATCGCCCGGCGGAACAGGTCCCTGTCCTCTGCGGTGCGGATGGCCTCTGGCCGTGCGCCGATCACCTCGACCTCCTCGAGCGCCCCGCGCTCGAGGAGCGCCATCGTGAGGTTGAGCGCGGTCTGGCCGCCGAGCGTGGGCAGCAACGCGTCGGGGCGCTCCTTCGCGATGACGGCCTCCAGCACGTCGGGATCGAGCGGCTCCACGTAGGTGCGGTCCGCAACCTCCGGGTCGGTCATGATCGTGGCCGGGTTCGAGTTGGCGAGCACCACTCGGTAGCCCTCGGCGCGCAGCGCCCTGCACGCCTGGGTCCCCGAGTAGTCGAACTCGCAGGCCTGGCCGATCACGATCGGCCCGGAGCCGATGACCAGCACCGAGGAGATGTCGTCGCGACGCGGCACGTGACGTACGCTCCGTCGCGCGCTAGGCCGAGCGGCCGAGCATGTCGGCGAACGCGCAGAACAGGTACGCCGAGTCGTGCGGCCCGGGCCCGGCCTCGGGGTGGTACTGGACGGAGAAGGCGTTCGCCGTGCGGCACCGCACCCCTTCGACGACGCCGTCGTTCAGGCTCACGTGCGTCACGTCCGCGTCGGGGACCGACGCCACCGCGTAGTTGTGGTTCTGGCTCGTGATCTCCACTGCGCCTTCGGCCAGCCGCTGGACGGGGTGGTTCGTCCCGTGGTGGCCGAAGCGAAGCTTGTAGGTGGATCCGCCGAGCGCGGTGCACAGGAGCTGGTGTCCCAGGCAGATGCCGAAGATCGGCACCTTGCCGAGCAGGTCGGCGATCGCCGAGGTCTGCCTGCCGAGCGCGGCCGGGTCGCCCGGGCCGTTGGAGAGGAACACGCCGTCGGGCTCGAGCGCGAGCACGTCGGACGCAGGCGTCGACGCCGGCACGACCGTCACCGTCGCGAGCCGCCCCAGGTGCTCGAGCATCGTCTGCTTCACGCCGAAGTCGTACGCGACGACCCGGCGCGGCCCGCTCCCGCGCACGTAGGGAGCCGACGTGGTGACGCCCGAGACGAGGTCGCGCCCGTCGGTCGGGAGCGCCCGCGCGGCCGCCTCGCGCAGCACCGCCTCCCCGGCGGTGCCGAAGGCGCAGGGCATCGCGCCCTCGTCGCGCAGGTGACGGGTCAGCCGGCGCGTGTCGACACCGGTCAGCGCGGGGATGCCGCGGCGGCCGAGCCACCCCTCGAGCGTCCCGGAGGCCCGCCAGCTGGACGGCTCCGCGGCGAGGTCCCGCACGACGACCCCGCAACAGTGCGGACGCGCCGACTCGTCGTCCTGGTCGTTCACGCCGTAGTTCCCGATGTGCGGGGAGGTGAAGGCGACGACCTGGCCCGCGTACGACGGGTCCGTGAGCACCTCTTGGTAGCCGCACAGCGCGGTGTTGAACACGAGCTCTCCGGTCGCGACCGGCCGGACGGCTCCGGCAGCCTCGCCCTCGAAGACCTCGCCGTCGGCCAGCACGAGCAGCGCCGGCGCCCGCCCGCTCACCGCTGGGCCTCCCCGTCGACGACGACCGGCTCGCCGTCCACGATCGTGTGGCGGCTGCGGCCGGTGAACGTCCACCCGGCGAACGGGGTGTTGCGGCTGCGGCTCGCGAGGCGCTCAGGGTCGAGGGTCCAGCGGTGCGCGGGGTCGATCACGCACAGGTTGGCCGCGGCCCCCTCTGCCACCGGCCCCCCCTGGTGCGACTCGAGCCCGGCGATCGGCGCGGCACGCCAGCTCAGGCACGCGACGGCAGCCTCGAGGCCCAGCACGCCGATCGCGACCGCCAGCGCGGTCTCGAGCCCGATCATGCCGGCGGGCGCCTCGTCGAAGGGGAGGTCCTTCGCCTCGGGGGGGTGGGGCGCGTGGTCCGTCGCGATCGCGTCGATCGTGCCGTCTGCCAGGCCGCG
>JAJYMD010000423.1 GCA_021787255.1 Actinomycetes bacterium
CGGCAGGTCTGACGCCGCCAGCTCTGACGCCGGTCTCTCCCTGGCGGCTCATGCCTCGTTCCGTCTGGGCTCGACCAGGGGCCGAACGTCGTATCCTGCGTCTCGGGCTGCGTCGAGCACCCTTCGTGCGTGCTCGGGACCTCGCGTCTCGACCACGAGCTGCACTTCGGTCTCGCGTACGTGGAGGTCGTAGCCCTCCCGCAGGTGGTCGACGTCGATCAGGTTCGCGCCTTGCTCGCCGATCACGCCGAGCAGTCGTGCGAGGTAACCGGGCCGGTCCGAGATTCGAGCGAGCACGACGAGGCGACGTCCGGCGTTCGTCTCGTGGCGTCGGATCGCGATCGCGAGCAGGTTCGTGTCGACGTTGCCCCCCGACAGCACGAGCGCGGTGGTCCCGCGCGAAGGCGCCTCGACGGCCCCCGAGAGCAACGCCGCCGCTCCGACCGCGCCCGCGCCCTCCACCACGAGCTTGGCGCGCTCCAGCAGCAGGACCATCGCCTCGGCGATGTCGTCCTCCTCCACCGTGACGACGTCGTCGACGAGTGCCTCCACGATCGGAAAGGTGATCGTCCCAGGCTTCTTCACGGCGATCCCGTCGGCGAGCGAGCCGGGGGCTCCTTGGGCGACCGGCCGTCCCGCTCCGAGCACGGCCGCGAACGGCGCGCACAGCGCCGCCTGCACCGCCACGATCCTCGTCGTGGGCCTGCAGGATCTCAGCGCGATGGCGATGCCGGATGCGAGGCCCCCGCCGCCGAGGGGGACGAGGACGAGGGCAAGGTCCGGGACCTGCTCTACGAGCTCGAGCCCCAGGGTCCCTTGTCCCGCGATGACGGCGAGGTCGTCGAAGGGGTGGATCAGGATCTCACCGGTCCCAGCCGCTCGCTCCTCGGCCAGCGCGAGGCAGTCGTCGACCGAGTCGCCTTCGAGCTGGACCGTCGCTCCGTAGGATTCGGTCGCGTTCACCTTGGCGACCGGTGCGTCTCTCGGCATGAAGACGTGACAGGGGATGCCGCTGCGGCCCGCCCCGAACGCGACGGCCTGAGCGTGGTTGCCGGCCGAGGCGGCGACGATCCCCGCCTTCGCCGCGTCACCCAGCGAGGCGAGCTTGGACAAGACCCCGCGCACCTTGAACGACCCCGTCCGTTGGAGGTTCTCCGCCTTCATCGCCACGTCGCCTCGGGTCCGCTCGGAGAGCACGCGTGAGCCGAGCACGGGCGTTCGAGCTGCGACGGCCTCGACCGCGTGCCGGGCCTGCTCGATCTCTTCGAGCCCGATCGGCGCGGTCAGCCTCGAGGTCATCGTCCGACCTTCGACGACCTTCGCAAGAGCCGGCCCGATCCCGCGTCGGCGTCGAAGATGTCGAGGTGCACGGGGAACCATCAAAGCCCGTGCAGATCGCACTTCGCCAGCCGGCGTCGTTGTCGTCCTTGTAGTAGGTTCGCCGGCTTCGAGCGAGAGCACCCAGGAGCGTCAGGAGCGCGCACATGAGCCAGGACCCGATCGGACCGCCGGACGCTCGACGCGTCCCGCGCTTCGCGGGCCCCGAGACCTTCGCTCGCCTGCCCCGCCTCGACGAGGTCGCGCAGGCGGCGGTTGCGATCCTGGGAGTGCCGTTCGACTCGGGGGTCTCGTACCGGCCCGGGGCCCGCTTCGGTCCGTCCGCGATCCGGGCCGGGTCGAAGCTCCTGCGTCCATACCATCCATTCCTCCAGACCCAGCCCTGGGACGTGCACCAGGTCGCAGACGCCGGGGACGTCGCCGCGAACCCGTTCTCGATCGCGGAGGCCATCGCCTCGATCGAATCCTCTGCTCGCGCCGTGCTGGAGAAGGCGGACCACCTGGTCGCGATCGGGGGAGACCACACGATCGCCCTGCCGCTGCTGCGAGCGACCGCCGCTCGTCACGGGCCGGTGGCCCTGGTCCACTTCGACGCGCACCTCGACACCTGGGACACCTACTTCGACGCGCCGTACACGCACGGGACGCCCTTCCGCAGAGCCGTCGAGGAAGGGGTCCTCGCCCTGGGCGCCTCGGCGCACGTGGGGATCCGCGGTCCTTTGTACACGGCCGAGGACCTCGTCGAGGACGCTGGGCTCGGCTTCGCCACCATCAGCACGGTCGACGTCGCCACCCAAGGGGTCGAAGCGGCCGTGGAGCGCGTGGCGGGGCGGGTCGGGGAACGCCCCGTCTACGTGAGCGTCGACATCGACGTCCTGGACCCGGCGCACGCACCCGCGACCGGGACGCCCGAGCCCGGCGGGCTGACGTTCCGGGAGCTGCAGCTGATCCTGCGGGGCTTCGACCGGCTGCACCTGGTCGGCGCGGACGTGGTGGAGGTGGCGCCCGCCTACGACCATGCCGAGCTCACCGCGCTCGCCGCCGCGAACGTCGTCTACGAGCTCCTCGGGCTGTTCGCCAGGCGGCCGGCACAGGACCACTGAAGGTCGCGACCACGGTCCCGCCCGCGAGCGCGCTCGTCGACACGACCGCGCTGCCCTCAGATCTACGCGTCCACCTTCGCGCCGGAGTCCGGCACGTCGACGAGGAAGAGCTGCGTCTCGACGTCGCCGTTGACGCCCCGGTGCCCGAAGCCGGGCGGCAGCCAGAAGGCCGCGCCGTCCGGCACCTCGAGGCGATCGCCACCGGCGAGCTCGTAGGAGATGTGCCCGTGGACCACGTAGCCGCGGTGCCCGTCGGTGCACCACTCGTCGCGTTCGGCACCGGGCGCGTAGCGGACGACAGCCCACCGCACCCCGTCGACGAACGCCGATCGGCTCTGGATCCCCGGCGCCTCCTCGATCCACGGAGCTGTGCCGAGCGGGGCGACGACGGGGACGGATTGCGACTTTTGGGCCATTGCGCCACGCTACCGATGCCGAAGCTGGCCATCGAGCGCAGCCGGTCTGACGAGGGCTGCTCGGACATCATGCAAAGCGCGTGCCGGAACACCGCGTGCCTGTACATCCGGTCGTCCGGATCCTGCGCTCGTCGCGCTCGAGCCGGATGGGTTCGTGCTCGGACCCGTCGGAGTGGTGCACGGCCGGACGTTCTTCGGTCATCGGTGCGTTCGTGCCCCCGGCACCGGGGGCACGGGCAGAGCTGCCCGCAGCCCCCAGCCAGGTGAGCCTTCGGTCAGGCGCCGCCTTCGGTCAGGCGCCGCCTTCGGTCAGGCGCCGTCCGCTCTGCCGGTGCCGTCTTCGGGACCGGTCCCGTCGTCGTCTTCGGCGAGGAGCCGGTAGAGCGCCTTGCGGGTCTCCTTCAGCAGGGTCTCGGCGCGTCCGAGCTGTCGCTCGTCACCCGCGGCGGCCACCTGCACGACCGCGCCCATCACCTGGAACGCGGTCGCTCGCAGGCTTCGCGTCGCCGCCGCGTCTTCGGCCGCGAGGTCGTCCCAGGGGGCGCCCCGTCCAGCGGAGGCTCGCTGCGCTTCGGCGCGGCCTGCGTCCGTGAGCGAGAAGGTCCTCCGCCCGTCCTGCTCCGAGACGGTCACGAGCCCCTCGTCCTCGAGCTGCTGGAGGGTGGGGTAGATCGAGCCCGGGCTCGGGCGCCATGCGCCTCCGCTGCGCTCGGCGAGCTCGGTGATCATCTGGTAGCCGTGCATCGGCTGCTCAGCGAGCAGTCTCAGCACCGCCAGGCGGACGTCGCCCCGTCTCGACCTCGGCCTGCCCGGGCCGCCCCAGGGGAACCCGAGCCCGGGGCCGCCCATGCCACCCATCGCCCAGCCGGGGAAACCGTGCCGGCGCCGCCCACGCCGGGGACCGCCCGCGCCTCCCGCGTCGTCCTCCCCCCTCCACCGGGCCCGGGCCGACGTCCAGCCTTGCTCGCGCGCCCAGACGTCCTGCCAGCCTCTCTTCGTCCCTGTGCACATGATCTGCCTCCTCGTGGCTCTTTGGTCTTGCTCGGCGCCGTGGTCTTCGTCGCCGACCTCGTCGTTCGACAGTATACAAGTTATCGCGATATATCGTGACGCCGGCGCCCGCACCCACGTCGACCCCACTCGCGCCGGCACGCCCGCTCCGGCACGCCCACGTAGCCCCCGCGCCCGCGCCACGTGGCCCCCACGCTCGCGCCTACGTGGCCCCCCCGCCCGCGCCCGCGTAGCCCCCGCGCCCGCGCCGACGCGCGACGAGAAGGACGCCGCCCTGGACAGCGCTAGCCTCGTCGAATGGCGCTCGAGACGGGCTCGACCAGCGCATCGACCAGCGCAACGACCAGCGCATCGACCAGCTCAACGACCAGCGCAACGGCAACGCCGCCAGCGCGCTCGGGCGCGGTCCGCGTCGCGCTCCTCGGCTACGGCAACGTCGGCTCGGCGCTGGCGGAGCTGCTCTCGAGGCGTGCCGAGGAGATCGCCATGC
>JAJYMD010000190.1 GCA_021787255.1 Actinomycetes bacterium
ACCTCGAGGCGGGCGGGCCGCGGCGGACCGCGGCCGGCCGCGGCAGGTCGCGGCCGACCGCCGGTGAGCGAGGAGGAGCGCGGATTGACCAAGCAGGCGAACCCGCCGCCGCCGGGTGACAAGCCGACCCCGACCGCCCCGCCTCCTCCTCCACCTTGGCGCCATTGGCTCTGGCTGATCGCGCTCATCCTGTTCATCGGGCTGTTCCTCGTGCTCCCCTCCACGCGAGCGACGCCGTCAGTGACACTGACCTACAGCAACTTCCTGAAGGACGTGTCGGCGAAGCAGGTACGCACGATCACGATCAAGTCCAATGGCACGGCCTCGGGCGTCTTGAAGAACGGCAAGCACTACACGACCGTGATCCCGGTCGCGCTTGCAGGGAGCACGGCGCTCACCGAGCTCGAGAAGAACGGCGTCGCGATCACGGCGACAGCTTCCTCCACCTCCTTCGGCGACGAGGTGCTGACGTGGGTCATCCTGCTCCTACCTTTCGTCATCATCGGCTGGCTGTGGATGCGGCTGTCCCGCGGGGGAGGCGTCTCCGGGCTGCAGGGAGCGATGGGGGTCGGAAGGTCCAGGGCGAAGGTGTTCGACGCGGACCGGCCGTCCACCACGTTCGCAGACGTCGCAGGCTACGACGGCGCCAAGCGCGAGATCGCCGAGGTCGTGGACTTCCTGAGGAGCCCTGATCGCTACCGGCGCGCCGGCGCGGTCGCGCCCCGCGGAGTGCTCATGGTGGGCCCGCCGGGGACCGGCAAGACCCTTCTCGCGCGGGCGGTCGCGGGAGAGGCCTCGGTACCGTTCTTCTCCGTGACCGGATCGAGCTTCGTGGAGATGTTCGTCGGGGTCGGAGCCGCGCGCGTGCGCGATCTCTTCGCCGAGGCGCGCAAGCGGGCTCCGGCGATCATCTTCGTCGACGAGGTCGACGCGATCGGCCAGCGCCGTAGCGGCGCGGGAACGATCGTCTCGAACGACGAGCGCGAGCAGACGCTGAACCAGCTCTTGGCGGAGATGGACGGGTTCGACCCCTCCGAGGGCATCGTGGTGCTCGCTGCGACCAACCGGCCCGAGATCCTTGATCCCGCGCTGCTGCGTCCCGGCCGGTTCGACCGGCAGGTCACCATCCCGCTTCCCACGCTGACCGAACGGGTCGAGATCCTCAGGGTTCATGCGCGGGACAAGCGGTTGGGCCCGAGCGTCGACCTGGAGGTCATCGCGCGCGGGACCCCGGGGTTCTCGGGCGCGGACCTCGCGAACCTCGTCAACGAGGCAGCGATCGTCGCGGTGCGCCACAACCGGGATGTGCTCCAGGCGACGGACTTCGACGAAGCGCGTGACCGGCTGATCCTCGGTCGCAGAGAGGGGTCGAACGTGCTGCTCCCCGAGGAGAAGCACTCAGTCGCGGTGCACGAAGCGGGCCACGCGCTCGTCGCCGCGTTCTGTCCGAAGGCCGACCCGGTCGCCAAGGTCACGATCCTTCCGGCGGGTCAGGCGCTTGGAGTCACCGAGCAGCTGCCATTCGTCGAGCGCCATCTCTACGGCGAGGACTACCTGAACGACCTGCTCACCGTCCGGCTCGGCGGGCGTGCGGCCGAGCTCGTCGAATTGGGCCAAGGGTCGACGGGCGCGGCCAATGATCTCGCGTCGGCGACCGAGCTCGCGACCAAGATGGTGCGGGAGTTCGGGCTTTCCAAGGAGCTTGGGCCCGTGGGCTATCCGGAAGGAGGCTCGGCGTTCCTGGGTGGTGGTGGGCCTGCGCTGACGAGTCGTCCGTTCGCCGAGGAGACGCAGGCCAAGATCGACGAGGCGGTGTCGTCACTCCTCGCCGCGGCAGAGAAGCGTGCGATCGATATCCTCACTCAGCACCACGCGCAGCTCGTGGAGCTCGCGAATCTCCTGATCGCCAACGAGACGGTGGACGGGTCCGAGGTCTACCGGATCGCGGGGGTTTCGCAGCCGTCGTCCATGCCCGAGGCTGAGCGCGGGTTGGAGCCGGTCAAGGTGCGGGTCGCAGGAAGGGCGGGTCCGCCGCCCGGCGGGTCCGCCGCCCTCCAGGTGGCCATCGATGGCGGCTTGTCCGATGCGGGCCCCGACTAGCGGGGCAGCGCCCGAGTACCGGTGCCGGAACTGGCGCAGGGACTAGCGCGGACTCGCGCGACGACCAAGGCCGATCTATCCGTGAGAGCCGCCGCGCGTTCCTGCAGGATCCCGGCGCGGCGGCCCCGCTGCTGAAGTGTCGAGAGAGGTCCGATTGCTCCCGGTGCCGAGACGTTGGTCGGACCTCAGCCCTACATGGATGAGCGCCGCGCTCGGCCGTCGGTACCCGGGCATCGTGGTGCGCGACGTGCGGATCGACTACGTCGAGCACGGCACCAACAGCGCGGCGCGCGTCGCTCTCTCGTTCGCCGGCGGGCCGGGCCCGTCGTCGGTGTTCGTGAAGGGGCCGGGTCGCCCGTCGCACCGCATGGCGTTGCTCGTCCTCGGCGCGCTTTGGACCGAAGCTCTGCTGGCGGACGCCGGCGTGACCTTTCCTCTTCACCACCCGGTTTTCTACGGAGGAGGTGTCGACCGCTCCCGGGCCGCGTGCGTAGTGGTAGCCGAAGACGTGGCCGCCTCGGGCGGCCAGCCGCACGACGGGCTGGCACCTCTCTCGCTGGACGCGGTCCGCTCAGGGCTACAGGGCCTCGCCGCGTTGCACGCGGCGCACTGGGATCGCCCGCTTCCGGCGTCTCTCGCTCATCTGTGCGTGTGGCGCCTCGGTCCTGTGTGGGGAACGGTCTCGACCGCCAGCCTTGCGCGGGGCCTGCGACGGGCAGAGGAAGTCGCGGGGGAGCCTCTGTCACTGCCGCGGGGGATCGGGGCTCGCATGCTCAGCGGGCAGTTCCGGCGCAGCGCGGCGATTGCGGCGACGAGACCCCGCACGGTGCTCCATGGCGACCCGCACCCCGGCAACACCTACGCGACGGCGAGCCGGCAGACCGGATTTTTCGACTGGCAGCTCGCGCGTGTGGGCCATTGGTCCCACGACGTGGGCTATTTCCTCGTCGGCTCGCTCGACGTGGAGGTCCGCCGTCGCCACGAGCGGGAGCTTCTTGCAACGTACCTCGAGGCGCTGGCGATGGCCGGCGTCGGCGCGCCGTCGTTCGCCAGGGCGTGGGACCGGTACCGGGGTACGCCGGCTTTCGGCCTCGCGACGTGGTTGCACACGCTGTCGTTCGGCACGTTGCAACGCGACGAAGTGTGTGCCGCGGCGATCAGGCGTTTCGCCACCGCCTACGACGACCTCGGGACGGCACGAGCCGACGTCGCGACGGGCTGACCGTTGGCGCGAGCCGACGTCGCGACGGGCTGACCGTTGGCGCGAGGGCATGTCGGCGGGGCACGATGGCTCCCCATGGATGATGTTGGCTCACGACGGATGCTGATCTGATGGAGCCCGAAGACCTGGACCGCGACCCGATGCTCCAGCTCGGCGAATGGCTCGAGGCGGCACGCGCCGCGGGTGAGCCGATGCCCGAGGCCATGTGCGTCGCGACGTCGAGCCGTGACGGAGAGCCGTCGGCACGCTACGTGCTCCTTCGCGGTCGTGACCAAGGGGTCGTGTTCTTCACCGACTACGGGAGCGCCAAGGCGAAGGACCTCGAAGACAATCCGCGTGCGGCGGCCGTCTTGCGCTGGCAGCTTCCGGTCCACCGTCAGGTGCGTCTCAGCGGCACGGTCGCAAAGACGACCGCCGAGGAGTCCGATCGGTACTGGTCGACGCGCCCGGCCGCGTCGCGGAGGAGCGCGGTCGCCTCGTACCAGAGCACGGTGATCGAGAGCAGGCACGACCTCGAGGCGGCGGTTGCCGCCCTCGACGACATCGTGCCGGCGCGGCCGGAGCGTTGGGGCGGCTACCGGATCCTTCCCTCGACGTTCGAGTTCTGGGAAGAGGGGGCGGACCGACTGCACGACCGTCTCAGGTATCGACGTGAGCCGGACGGTTGGAGGGTCGACCGGCTGTCCCCATGACATGACCCAACCTCGCCGGCAGGACCCGACCTCGCCGGCAGGACCCAACCTCGCCGGCAGGACCCGACCTTGCCGGCAGGACCCGACCTTGCCGGCAGGACCCAACCTCGCCGGCAGGACCCAACCTCGCCGGCAGGACCCGACCTCGCCGGCAGGACCCGACCTCGCCGGCAGGACCCGACCTTGCCGGCAGGACCCGACCTCGCCGGCAGGACCCGACCTCGCCGGCGGCTTGCCGACCCGACGCCCCCGGGCGCCGACCCGTGAAGCCCTTGCCGACCCCCGTGACGCCCTTGCCGACCCGACCCGACGCCCCCGGGCGCCG
>JAJYMD010000132.1 GCA_021787255.1 Actinomycetes bacterium
CGCGCACCGGGTGCTCGGCGTCGGAGAACAGGCAGTTGCGGATGGCGCCGTCTGCGGTGAGCCGGAGCCGGTTGCAGGTCCCGCAGAACGGCTCGGTGACCGTCGAGATGAGGCCGATCTCGCCCCTGCCGTCCCGGAAGCGGAACCGGTCGGCAGGCGCGGGGTCGCCGGGGTCGGCGACCGGGTCGAGCGGCCACACCGCGTCGATGCGCTCGTGGACCTCGCGGCCGGGCACCAGCTGGTCTCGGTCCCATGCCCCTTCGGCGTCGAGCGGCATGTACTCGATGAATCGCACCACACGGCCCGTGTCGCGGGCGAACGCGGCGAAGTCGAGGATCTCGTCGTCGTTCCTGCCGCGGAGGAGGACCACGTTGACCTTGAGGGGCCGGAGCCCGGCGGCCTCGGCAGCGTCCATCGCGTCGAGCACCACGTCGAGCTCTCCCCGCCGGCGGATGGCGGCGAAGCGGTCCGGGCGCAGCGAGTCGCAGCTCACGTTCACCCGCCGGAGCCCCGCCTCGGCGAGCCGGCCGGCCAGGGAGGCGAGGAGGATGCCGTTGGTCGTGAGGGCGACGTCGTCGAACCCGAGGGCGGCCACCCCCGCGACGAGGTCGCATATCCCGCGGCGGACGAGCGGCTCGCCCCCGGTGATCCGCACCGACCGCACCCCCAGGTCCCGCGCCACACGGGCGACGCGGACGATCTCCTCGAACGACAGGACGTCCGAGCGCGGGAGGAAGGTCATCCCTTCGGTCGGCATGCAGTAGACACAGCGAAGGTTGCAGCGATCGGTCACCGAGAGCCGCAGGTCGTCGTGGACGCGTCCGTAGGGGTCCACGAGAGGTCCGTCGACGGGCATGTCGCCCGGCACCGCCGGCGCGACCGCCGGGGGGGCACCCCGCGGGGGCCTCGACAGCGCGACGGGGACGCCGGTCACGCGCAGAGCTTACCCGGGGCATTGACATGCGGTGCCGTCGGCGCATACTGAGCAGAGGTTCCGACCGGCTGGAGACCCGACCAGGGGAGGGTATGCGATGCAGGTCCCGGCGCCGTTCGACTACCGGCGGGCGTCCAGCGTCGATGACGCGATCGGGCTCCTCGAGCGGTTCGGCAGCACTGCCAGGGTCGTCGCCGGGGGCCACAGCCTCCTGCCGATGCTGAAGCTTCGGCTCGCCCGGCTGGACGTCGTCGTCGACATCAACGACCTCGCCGCCGAGCTCGGCTCCATCCGGGTGGACGACGAGGTGGTCCGCATCGGCGCGCTCACCCGACATCGCGAGCTGCTCGAGTCCGACGAGCTCGCGAGGGTCTGCCCGATCTTCCGCGACGCCGAGCGGGTCATCGCCGACCCCGTCGTCCGCAACCGCGGGACCATCGGAGGGTCGCTCTGCCAGGCCGATCCGGCGGAGGACCTGTCGGCGGTGTGCACCACGCTCGGTGCGACCTGCGTCATCCGGTCGAGCGGCGGGACGCGCACCGTGCCGATGGAGGAGTTCTACCGGGGTCCGTTCGAGACGGCCGTGGGGGACGGCGAGCTCCTGGTCGAGGTGCGCGTGCCGCTGCGCCCGGGAGGGTCCAGCGCGTACGAGAAGGTCGAGCGACGCGCGGGGGACTGGGCGGTGGTCTCGAGCGGTGCTGCGGTCTGGCTGGACGGCGGGGCGATCGCCGACGTGCGGGTCGGCCTCGCCGCCGTCGGTCCCAACACCACGGGCATCCCTGCCATCTCCGCCGCACTGCACGGGCGCGAGCCGTCCGAGGAGCTCTATGCCGAAGCCGGCGCGATCGCCGCCGCGCAGTGCAGCCCGGCGGCAGACCTGCGGGGCACGGTCGAGTACAAGCGGCACCTGGCCGACGAGCTCACCCGGCGCGCGTTGCGGCGCGCCGTCGGGCGGGCGGTCGGTGGCGCCGGGGAGGAAAGGTGAGCATGCACGTCTCCATGACGGTGAACGGTGCAGCGGTGGAGGAGGAGATCGAGCCGCGGATGCTCCTCGTCCACTTCCTGCGCGACCGGCTCGGGCTCACCGGCACGCACTGGGGGTGCGATACGTCGAATTGCGGCGTGTGCGTGGCATGGATGGACGGCGAGCCGGTGAAGTCGTGCACGGTGCTCGCCGCGATGGCCGGCGGCCACGAGGTGCGGACGGTCGAGGGGCTCGAGCGCGACGGGGAGCTCGACCCGGTCCAGCGGGGCTTCATGGCCTGCCACGGCCTGCAGTGCGGCTTCTGCACGCCGGGGATGCTGATGACCGCCCGCGCGCTGCTCGACCGCCGACCGGACCCGAGCGAAGCGGAGATACGCGAGGCGATCTCGGGGCAGATCTGCCGGTGCACCGGGTACGCCACGATCGTCCGGTCCATCCAGTGGGCCGCCGCCTTCGAGGACCGCGAGGCACGCGGTGCGGCGGGAGGGACGGAGGCGGAGGGCGCAGCCGCCGCGGGCGACACCGCCGTCGCAGGCGCAGGCGGCGCTCCGGCGGAGCCGGCGACCGTGGGGAGCGCGTCGTGACGACCCTCGAGGACCGCCCGCTCGACGGTTTCGTCGACAACGACCAGAAGCCGGTCGGCTACGGCCGGATGCTGCGCAAGGAGGACCCGCGCTTCGTGCGCGGCCTCGGCCGCTACTGCGACGACCTCCAGCTCCCGGGCATGCTGCACCTCGCGATCCTCCGCTCGCCGGTCGCGCACGCGCGCGTCGTCTCCGTCGACACGAGCGCGGCCGCCGCGCACCCCAAGGTGAAGGCGGTCGTGACGGGCGCCGACCTCGCGGCGAAGGGGCTGGCGTGGATGCCGACCCTCTCGCAGGACGTCCAGGCGGTGCTCGCGACCGACAAGGTGCGGTTCCAGGGCCAGGAGGTCGCGTTCGTCGTCGCGGAGGACCGCTACTCGGCGCGCGACGCGCTCGAGCTCATCGACGTGCAGTACGACGTCCTGCCACCCGTCGTCGATGTCCGCCACGCCCTCGACCCCGGCGCACCCGTCATCCGCGACGATCTCGAGGGCAAGGCGGACAACCACTGCTTCGACTGGGAGACCGGCGACCCCGACGAGACCGAAGCGGTCTTCGCCTCGTCGGAGGTCGTGGTCACCGAGGACATCGTCTACCCACGCGTCCATCCAGCGCCGATGGAGACCTGCGGCTGCGTCGCCGACTACGACCGCGTCGACGGGAAGCTCACCCTGTGGACGACGTCGCAGGCGCCGCACGCCCACCGCACGCTCTACGCGCTGGTGGCCGGCATCCCCGAGCACAAGATCCGCGTCGTCTCGCCCGACATCGGGGGCGGGTTCGGCAACAAGGTCCCCATCTACCCGGGCTACGTCTGCGCGATCGTGGCGTCGATCGTCCTCGGCAAGCCGGTGAAGTGGATGGAGGACCGCTCGGAGAACCTGTCGAGCACGGGGTTCGCGCGCGACTACGTCATGCGCGGGGAGATCGCGGCCACCCGCGACGGCCGGATCCGGGCCGTCCGCACGCACGTGCTCGCCGACCACGGCGCGTTCAACGGCACCGCCGCTCCGGTGAAGTACCCGGCCGGCTTCTTCGGCGTCTTCACCGGCAGCTACGACCTGGAGGCGGCCTACTGCAAGATGACGGCCGTCTACACCAACAAGGCCCCCGGCGGCGTCGCGTACGCCTGCTCCTTCCGCATCACCGAGGCGGTCTACCTCGTCGAGCGGATGGTGGACCGACTGGCGCACGAGCTGGGCATGGACCCCGTGGAGCTGCGGCTGCGGAACTTCATCGCTCCCGACCAGTTCCCCTACAAGACGAAGACCGGCTGGATCTACGACTCGGGCGAGTACGAGCGGGCGATGCGCCACGCGACGGAGCTCGCGGGCTACGAGGAGCTGCGCCGCGAGCAGGCCGAGCGGCGCGGTCGCGGCGAGCTCATGGGCATCGGGGTGTCGTTCTTCACCGAGGCGGTGGGCGCCGGCCCGCGCAAGGACATGGACATCCTCGGCCTCGGGATGGCGGACGGCTGCGAGCTGCGTGTGCACCCGACCGGCAAGGCGGTCGTGCGCCTGTCCGTCCAGACCCAGGGGCAGGGGCACGAGACCACCTTCGCCCAGATCGTGGCGGAGGAGCTCGGGATCCCGCCTGCGGACATCGAGGTGGTGCACGGCGACACCGACAACACCCCCTTCGGTCTCGGGACCTACGGGAGCCGCTCCACGCCGGTGTCGGGCGCAGCGGCGGCTCTCGTCGCACGCAAGGTGCGCGACAAGGCGCGCCTGATCGCATCTGGGATGCTCGAGGTGTCGGTCGCCGACCTCGAGTGGGAGAAGGGCTCGTTCCGAGTGAAGGGCGACCCGACCAAGGCTGTC
>JAJYMD010000311.1 GCA_021787255.1 Actinomycetes bacterium
CCAGCAGCAGCCGCCGACCTCCTTCGGGCGGCTGCAGGGCTCCTTGCGTCGCCGCTCACCCGAAGCGCCGGCTTCGGCTCGTCGCCAGGCGCGGCCGCGCCCTGGCGCACGAGCACCCCGGTCTCTGCCAGCAGGCGGAGCGCCTCGCCGAACCTGGACAGCTCGGAGCCCTCGATCCCCAACGCCCTGCACGCCTGGAGGGCGGAGGGGTGATGGCCGAGGCGGCGGACGAGCTCGGCGAGCCTCGGGTGCTCGAGGAAGGACAGCTGGCGGGTCGAGAAGTCGTACGCGGTCGCCCCGAACGGCTCCGCGCGAAGCGAGACGCTCGGGCTGAGCGCCCACGCGTCCTGCAGCACCGGGCGCGACCCGGCCTGCGCGGCCCCGCTCGATCCGCTCAATAGACGCCGCACATGCCGTCGATGGAGACGACCTCGACGAGAAGCTCGCCGACGATCACGTCCTCCTCCTCTGCCCCGGCGCGCTCGCCGGCGACGCCGCGCTCCTCTGCCCCGGCGCGCTCGCCCGGACATTGCATCGACCGGCGACTCCGCCGGCTCGGCTCACTCGGGTCGCGCACCTTTGCCCCCAATTCGCCCTCGCCTCCGATTCGCAATTCGTCCGACCGGCCCCGACGGCGAGACCCTACTCACCGCTTCCTCCCGGTGCGCGCCGCGGCGAGCTCGACGTAGCAGCAGAGCGCGTCGGGATCGGCGAGGGCGTCGACGCTCGCAGCCCGCCCGAGCTCGAACCCCTGGAGGATCCGCTTCACGGGGACCTCGAGCTTCTTGCCCGTCAGGGTGTAGGGGATCGCAGGAACCACGACGATGCTGTCGGGGACGTGGCGAGGAGACAGCTGCTCGCGCAACGCGCCGACGATCGCGTCGCGCAGCTCCTCGCTCAGTGCCGCGCCTCCGGCGCCGGTCCCGCTCCCGCCGGCACCGGCGGCGGCGAGGCGGACGAAGAGCACGAGCTCGCCCGGACCCCCCTCGTCGTCTTCCAGGTGGACGACGAGGGAGTCTTCGATCTCGTCGAATTCGCCGAGCACCGCATAGAACTCGCTGGTCCCGAGGCGCACGCCGCCCCTGTTCAACGTGGCGTCCGACCGGCCGCTCACGATCGAGCTTCCCCGCGGCCGGAAGCAGATCCAGTCGCCCTGCCGCCAGACCCCGGGGTACCGATCGAAGTACGCCGCCTCGTAGCGAGCGCCGTCCGGGTCGTTCCAGAAGCCGAGCGGCATCGAAGGAAGGGGCCGGGTGATCACGAGCTCGCCCATCTCGTCGGTGACCGGCCGGCCCTCGACGTCGAAGGCGTAGGCGGCCACCCCGAGACAACGGCCGGAGATCTCGCCTGCGTACACGGGGAGCAGCGGATTGCCCTGGACGATCCCCGAGCACAGGTCGGTCCCCCCGCTCCCGACGTTCAGCACACAGTCCGGGCCGAGCTCCTCGCAGGCGTAGACGAACCCGTCGACCGGCAGAGGAGATCCCGCACAGCCCACCTGGCGCAGCTTCAAGTCGAGCTCTGAGGCCGGGCGGATCCCCTCCCGCCTGCAGGCCATGAGGTAGGCGGTGCTGACGCCGAAGAACGTGGCCTCGGTCTCCTCTGCGAGCTGCCACTGGAAGCGCAGGTCCGGGTGCACGGGGCTCCCGTCGAGCTGGACGATCGAGGCGCCGCAGAGCAGCGCCGAGACGAGCGCGTTCCACATCATCCACGACGTCGTGCTGAACCAGAGCATGCGGTCGCCGGGCCGGAGGTCCCAGCTGAGCGCGTGGTTCTTCAGGTGCTCGACCACGATGCCGCCGTGGGTGTGCACGATCGGCTTGGGCGGCCCGGTGGTGCCCGACGAGTACAGGATGTAGAGCGGATGGTCGAAGACGACCGGGTCGACGACGAGCGGGGCGGGCTCGCCGAGCAGGTCGTCCCATGCGAGGGCGTCCTCGACCCGACCCCCGAGGTATGGCACGTGCACCACGTGGCGAAGGCTTGGCAGCCCTTTGCGGATCTCGGCCAGCTCGCCACGCCGGTCGATCGCCCTGTCCGCGTGGCGGTACCCGTCGACTGCCAGGAGCACCGTCGGCTCGATCTGGGAGAAGCGGTCGACCACGCTTCGCCGCCCGAGCTCGGGAGCGCAGCTCGAGAAGATCGCGCCCATGCTCGCTGCGGCAAGGAGCGAGACGAGGGTCTCGGGGATGTTCGGCAGGTAGGCGGCGACGCGGTCCCCCGGACGGACCCCGAGGCGCTCGAGGCCTGAGCGCGCCCGCGCGACCAGATCCTGCAGCTCGTCGATGCGAAGGCTGGTGGGCCTGCGGGTCTGCGAGTAGGCGAGGACCACCGGACGGCTGCCCTCGAAGCTGCGCAGCGCGTGACGGACGTAGTTCAGCCGCGCCCCACCGAAGAAGCGCGCCCCGGGCATGGTCGGCCGCTCCGGCAGCACCTCGTCGTAGGGCGTCGCGGACTCGATCCCGAAGTAGTCCCACAGCGACGACCAGAACCCGACGAGGTCGGTCACCGACCACTGCCAGAGCGCGTCGTAGTCAGCGAAGCTGCGTCCTCGTCGCGCGAGCCAGTCCACGTAGTGCGCGAGCCTCGAGCAAGAGAGCGCCTCTGCGGTCGGCTCCCTCAGGAGCTCGCCGGGCCGGGCGGTCACGGCTCTTGCGCCTCGGCTCGCCAGGGCGCCGGCCGAGCAGCGCCGGTCAACACGGGGACGGGGTGCGGACGATTGCAGCCTGGCAAGGCTCGGTCGGCTCAGTCGTACACGATCAGCCCGCGGACGTTCTTCCCGTCACGCAGGTCCTGGTAGCCCTGGTTCACGTCCTCGAGCTCGTAGGTCCGCGTCACGAGCTCGTCCAGTCGCAGCCGGCCGTCACGGTACAAGGAGAGCAGCTTCGGGATGTCGGCGCGCGGGTTGGCCGACCCGAAGATCGACCCGTGGAGCTGCTTCTGGAACAAGGTGAGGATGTGGAGGTTCAGCTTGACGTCCATCTGGGAGAGCGGCGCGATCGCGGTGACCACCGCACGCCCGTCCTTCGCCACGAGGTCGAGCAGCGGCTCGATCAGCTCCCCGTCCGCCACGCCGACGGTGAGAATGGCCTTGTCCGCCATCTGCCCCCGGGTGAGCTCTCCGACGAGGGCCCTCGCGGCCTCCATGTCGGGCGCCGTGTGCGTCGCGCCGAAGGTCAGCGCCTGCTCCCGCTTGAACGCCAGCGGGTCGACCGCGACGACGTGCCTCGCCCCTGAGAGGCGTGCACCCTGCACGGCGTTGACGCCGACGCCGCCGGCGCCGACGACCACGACCGTCTCGCCGGCGCGCACGTCGGCTGCGTAGACGGCCGAGCCCCAACCGGTCGTCACGCCGCAGCCGACGAGAGCCGCGACGTCGAGCGGCACCGACTCGTCGATCTTCACGACGGACGCCTCGTGCACCACCGTGTACGGGCTGAAGGTGCCGAGGAGGCACATGGTGCCGAGGCCGCGACCCTTGGAGGAGAATCGGTGCACCCCGTCGGCGATGGGCACCCCGGCCAGCAGGTGGATGCCGAGATCGCAGAGGTTCTGGCGGCCCGTCGAGCAGTAGTGGCAGCGGCCGCACGCCGGGATGAAGCTGAGCACGACGTGGTCGCCCTCCGACACGCTCGTCACGCCGGGGCCGACGGCCTCGACCACGCCCGCTCCCTCGTGCCCCCCGATCACCGGCAAGGTCACCGGGATGTCGCCGGTCACGAGGTGCTCGTCGGAGTGGCAGAGGCCGGACGCGGCGAGCTTCACCCGGACCTCGCCGGCGACCGGCTCTGCGAGGTCGACCTCCTCGACGCTCCAGGGCTCCCCGAGCTCCCACAGCACGGCCGCTTGCGTCTTCACGGTCCACTCCTGCTCGTTCGCCCCGGACGCCGACCGCGGCCCTCCTCCGCCGGGCGGCCCGCGCAGCGGCAAACTACCACCGGCTCGCGGCTGCAGGCCGCAGCGCCGAGGCCACGAGCACGTGCCCCTCCGAGCGGGAGTCGAGCAGCCAGACGCCCCACTCGGCGTCCGAGCGTTCGACGGCGAGCACCGGGGCCGTCCCCGCGCCGACGGGCGCGTGGTGCTCGACGAGCGCGACCACCGAGTCCGAGGGGACGAGATCGACCGCGTCCTCGACCGCCGCCCAGGCGATCGCGTTGTTCATGTGGGCCCACGCGTCGATGTCGCTTCGTCTGAGCGGCCAGGGTCGGGCGGCGCGCGCCACCGGGGCGGGAGGAGCGCCGAGCGTGAGGTGCACAGAGGCCTGCCGACCCGCAGCCGAGGCTCCATAGACGTCGAAGAACCAGCTGCCGAGCCTCGCGGG
>JAJYMD010000371.1 GCA_021787255.1 Actinomycetes bacterium
ATGGTGGTGGACCCCTCGGGGAACCCGGTCGGTCGGCCGATCACGATCCCGCTCACACTCGCCGACCTTCGCGCCACCACCAGCGAGGGTCACCTGCGCCAGGCGATCTCTGCCCTGCTCGCCACCCTGCTCGCCACCACCAGCGAGGGTCACCTGCGCCAGGCGATCTCTGCCCTGCTCGCCACCGCCCGGGCCAACGGCTGCCGGGCCATCGTGATCGAGGACCTGGACTTTGCCGATACTCGGGAGCTGGGCCGAGAGCGCAGTGGGCGCCGCTCCCACGGCAAGCCGGGGAAGAGCTTCCGGCGCCTGGTTACAGGGATCCCGACGGCCAAGCTCTGTCAACGTCTGGTCCAGATGGCAAACAACGTCGGGATCGTCGTCATCGCCGGCGACCCGGCCTACACGAGCAAGTGGGGAGCCGAGCACTGGCTCGGCTCCTTGCAAGAGATCTCAGCGGATGCCTCGGGCCACCATGGAGCGGCCCTGGTCATCGCAAGACGCGGGCTCGCTCAGCGAGCACGGCAACGGAAGAGACGTGACTCGACTCCAACGGAGCATGGAGGAAAGAGAGCTACCCGCCCGGTCGTGCGGTCCACGGGTGCCGGGCAGCCGGCAGTCCCGTCCGAGCAGCGAACGAGGAACACCAGGACCCACAAGGCCAGAGGGCAGCCGCGCCTGAGGCGCAACACCCGAACGGCTGAACGGACTACCTCGGTGGACCAGGTGGCCCAAGACCGTTCGGGGCCGCCCGCAAGGCGGGACTTCGTTCCGCTGAGCCTGTAGGAACGGTCTGCCGGTGGACAACGCGATCTGGGGAGCGCTGGCGGGCGTGGTCGTGGTCGCGGCCGTCGTCGCCTCGGTCGCGCTTCGGGCTGGCGGACGGCTCGGGACGCCCAGCCAGCGGACCACCTACGAGACCTTGCACACCGCGAGCCAGGCGGCGCCGGGCCTGCGCGGCGGGCTCACGAGGGCGAGTGCCCAGGAGGCGGTCCCCCATCTCCAGCGTCTCCTCGGAGGCGGCGTGGTGCTCGCCGACCGCAGCGGCATCCTCGCGGTCAACGGCATCGACCCCGAGCACAGCACCCTGCTCGAGGAGCCGCTCGCCGCCACGCTCGAGAGCGGCACGGTGCACGTGCTGTCCACCCGCGAGCTCACCTGCGACGACTCGCTGTGCGCGCTCCAAGGGGGCGTGGTCGTGCCGCTCCTGGTCGACGGCCACGTGGTCGGCGCGCTCGGCACGGTCGCGACCGTCGCGTCCTCCACGCTCTCACGCCTCGCGACGGAGGTCGCACGGTTCGTGTCCACCCAGCTCGAGCTCGCGCAGCTCGAACGGGAGCGCTCGAGGGCGGACCGAGCCGAGCTGCGCTTCCTTCGAGCCCAGATCGCGCCGCACTTCGTCTACAACGCGCTCAGCGCGATCGAGTCGTTCATCCGCAGCGACCCCGAACGCGCCCGGGAGCTGCTCGTCGGCTTCGCCGACTTCACCCGCTACAGCTTCCAGAGCCGTGGCCAGTTCGTCACCATGGCCGAGGAGCTCCGGCTCGTCGACACCTACCTGGACCTCGAGCGCGCGCGGTTCGGGGACCGGCTGTCGGTGACGATGCGCGTGGCCCCGAAGGTCCTGAGCGTCATGCTCCCCTCCCTCGTGATCCAGCCGCTCGTCGAGAACGCAGTGCGCCACGGGCTCGAGCCGAGCGAGCGCCCCGGCACGCTGTCGGTCGCCATCACCGACGAGGGGAACGAGGCGGCGGTGCGGATCGACGACGACGGCGTCGGCACGGATCCCCTGCACCTGCTCCAGGCGCTCTCGGGAACGGACTCGAGCGACGCGGTCGGCCTGCACAACGTCGACGAGCGACTTCGCGCCGTCTTCGGGGAGGAGTACGGGCTCCGGATCCGCTCAGCGCCCGGTGCGGGCACCACCGTGACGCTGCGCATTCCCAAGCGGCCCGTCGCGACGACGGCAGACTGAAGCAGACTGGAGGTGGTGGGTCCCAGGTGGCGGTGACCGGGCTTTCGATCCTCGCCGTCGACGACGAAGCGCCGTCGCTCGACGAGCTGTCCTACCTCCTCGGGCGCTCCCCCCTCGTCGAGCACGTCGCCGTCGCGCACAGCGCGACCGACGCGCTACGCCGGCTGCACGACGAGGAATTCGACGCCGTGCTCCTCGACATCCGGATGCCGGGGCTCGACGGGATGGAGCTCGCCCGCGTGCTCGGCCGCTTCGCGTCCCCTCCGGCCGTGATCTTCGTCACCGCGCACGAGGAGCACGCCCTGGAGGCGTTCGAGGTCGGTGCGGCGGGCTACCTGCTGAAGCCGCTGGATGATGAGCGCCTCGAGCGGGCGCTGCGGCGCGCGATCGTCTCGTCGCGCCTCACCCTCGCAGAAGGGCGCGCACAGGAGGGGCACGTCCATGGCGCCGAGGGGCCCGGGATCGCCGAGGTGGTCGCGGTCGAGGAGGGCAACCGGACGCTCCTCGTCGAGCGCGACGACATCGCCTGGGTCGAGTCGGCGGGCGACTACGTCCGGATCCACCTCCGGAGCGGGGCGAGCCACCTGCTGCGCACGCCGATGTCGGCGCTCGAAGAGCACTGGACCGAACGCGGGTTCGTGCGCGTCCATCGCAGCTACCTCGTGTCGCTGCGCGACGTCACCGAGATTCGCAGCGACGGGGGCCACACCGCGGTCCAGGTGCTCGGCGAGACACTGCCGGTCAGCCGGCGCCACGTGCGCGAGCTGCGCGACCGGCTGGTGGGCCAGGTCAGGTTGTCCGGCCGCTGAGTCAGGAACCGGGCGGCCTCACCTGGGCCAGGTTGCCGACGGACGGGTGCGTCTCGCCCGCGGGGCCCTGCCCGAAGAGCCGGAGGAGGTTCCCGGTGATGCGTGCGACGTCGTGCTCGGGGCATGGACCCGGCGCGGGATCGCAGATCATGAGCCGAGAGATCCAGCTGACCGTGCCGCTCTCGAACACCCCGGCCTTGCTCGTCGGGTCCGTGTAGTAGGTCATGTCCGAGTACGTGTCGCCGTTCCAGTCGCCCTGGTTCGTGTAGGCGCTCGTGAGCGGAATGGGCGAGTGGCCGAGGACCTGGAGGTCCGGCGGTGCGGCTGTGGGGTTGACGTGCTGGATGTCCGAGCGGATGACGTCGGGGATCTGCGATCCGTCCCTCAGGCCCGTGCCTTGGAAGATCCAAGAGGAGGCGTCGAAGACGACGAAGGGCAGGGGCGTGGCGTCTGTGTCGACATAGCCGCTGTACTCCCCGCCAATGAAGCGTGTCGGCGGGGAGCTCACCGGCGGTGTGGCGAACGTGTTGCCGGTGACTGTGCGTGTGCGCCCGGTGCCGCGCAGGGGGTCCTCTGTGGATGTGCGGTAGTCGACCTCCTCGCGGTCGGGCCCGATCGGCGAAGGCTGGAGGCGTGCGTGGCGCACCATCGGCGCCGCGCCCATGAAGGCGACGTTGACGCCGTGAGCCAGACCGTTCTGCACGGCGTCCCTCTCGGTCGTCGTCCACGTCTCGTCGTGACCGAGGGAGATGTACACCTTGTGGCGCAGGACGATGGAGGGATGCTGGGAGACGGTGATGTCGGTCACATACGCGGCGTCGAGCCCGTGCTCTTCCATGAACCGGACGAGCGGGTACTCGTCGCCGAGAAAGTCCGACGCGCCCTGCCCTGTGGCCATCGGTCGGTCGAACGACACGATGCGTGCCCTGTTGCACGGCGGATACGAGCTGGTCTGGCCGAGCGTGCAAGGCCCCTGGCCCTGGTAGAAGGAGTACCCGCCGTAGGTGTTCCACCCCTCCTCGGTGAGGCTGCGAGCGACCACGAGGTACGTGGCGGTGCTCGTCGGGTCCCAGATGGTGAGCAGCACGTAGCTCTGCTGCCCCCCGCTCCCGACGAGCTTCAAGAGGTAGTCGCCCTGGACGAACGCCTTGGTGACGTGCATGGTGAGGGACCGGTGCCAGTTGTCGCAGCTCACCATGTTCACGCCGGGGGTGAGCGTGCAGGGCGGCTGGACCTCGCCGCGCACCGGCTTCGACTCCCAGATCTCCCGGGCGCCCTTCCCCTGGTAGTAGCCCATGCGGTAGGCGACGACGCGAAAGCTCGGGGCTGTCGTCGTCACGTACAGCCCGACTGTCTGGCCCGCGGCCGCGTAGGTCGTGCTGGCCCAGCCCTGGATCGATCCTCTCGGCGGCTCGTGGGTGATCTCCCACGCGGTGGTCCCGGGCTTGCGGTTCTCCGCGACGATCGCGGGTGACACCACCCCGTAGGGCCCGAGGTGGGGCCTCGGG
>JAJYMD010000433.1 GCA_021787255.1 Actinomycetes bacterium
TGTCTCCAGCGTCCGGAACCCCATCTGTAAGGAAGAAGACCACTGGGCGGCGGACTTTATAGCCGCCAGACCTCAGGTTGGGAATATCTGAAGATAGACGCTCGGAGAGGAGTTCGATAACAGCGGCGAACGAGGTGCTCCCCGAGGTATGCAAGGCCGGGATCGATGGGAGATCGGATACATCAGTAAGCGGCAGATAGCATCTTGCGTCTGTTGAGAATCCGATGATCGATAGTCTGATGCCGGCCGTTGCAAGAGGATTGGATACAAGGCTGTCAAGAAGGGCCGAAAGCTCGTGGTTGAGTGACGGAATAGCCTCGGCCATCGAGCCCGATTCGTCAATCACGAGGTATACCGGTAGCAACGCCGCGAATGGGCGGTCGGCGAGGTCAGAGGCCGGAGTGGTCATCGAGGCACCGGGTGGCATTCTAACGGCCACTCACTCCCAGAGGGGCGGGCCGAACGCCGTCGCTCAGCCGGATCTGGACTGCATCGCTCAAGGGCGTGGCGGCCGCCCGGAACGACGCGCGATAACGTCCCAGTCGCCCGATGGCCAAGGTGCCACCTACCGCCGGGTCGGGGGCACACCCAGGCCGCCCTGTGCGGGCTGCGGCACCATCGGAACGCCAAGCCAAGAGTTCCTCGATCGCCAACCACTTTGGGTGCGGGGTCCGGCATCCGAGACGAAACCCGGTCATACGATAACCGGCGGGACTGGGCGTTATCGCCGCACGGTAACGCCCAAAGGCCCGTCCCATGACTACTGACGAGCCGCCCCGGCCAGGAACGTCGCCACGATGTACGTGGCATGGCGGTCGAGCGCGCCTCTACCCCGGTCGTAGCGCATGGTGGTGCGGGGGTCGGAATGACTGGCGGCCTCTTGGACGTCGCGCAACGTCACGCCGGCGTCCAGGGCCGCGGTTATGAAGGAGTGCCTCAAGCTGTGAGGCGATATCCGCTTGGTGACCCCGGCTCGGCGGGCCAAACGTTTGACCGTCCGGTCGGCGGCATAGCGGTCCATCCTCGCCCCCATGGCCCCGAGGAAGAGCGGACCGGTCGCCCGCTCTCCTAGGTACAGGTCGACCGCTCGCGACGTCCGTGGCGCCAGAGGCTGGCGTGCTTGCCGCCCTTGCGGACCACCTTCAGGACGCGGTGGCCCGCTCGTAGCCGAGGTCCTCGATGTCGGCCCCGAGGGCTTCTGAGATGCGCAGGCCGTTCAGGGCCAGCAGCGAGATGAGGGCGTGGTCCCGGGCCGAGGCAAGCCCGGCCTGGACGAGCAGGGTGCCGAGCTCGCCCCGGTCGAGGCCGAGGGTACGGGACTCGTAGTCCACCCTGGGACGACGCACGTGCTGGGCCGGGTTACGGTCGATGAGCTGCTCCTGCTCGCAGTAGCGGTAGAAGCTGGCCGGGGTCGACAGGCGCCGGGCCACCGTGGAGCGCATCTTGCCTTCCTGCTCCATCCAGCGCCCGAAGAGCTCGATGTGGGCCCGCTTCACGCCGAACAGGCTGAGCCGTCCGAGCCTGCACCACTCGGCGAAGAGCCGCAGGTCAGTGGCGTAGCTGGTCCTGGTGGCGCCGCAGTAGCCGGCCAAGAACCCGGCGACAGCCGCTTGCTCGGCTTGGCCTCGGTCGTTGGCACTGACGATCTCGACGGTGGTCACGTCACGTTCCTTTCGGTAACACCGCCCGGGACCGGGCCGTGCACCTCGGGGCATCGTCAGTTCACAGAACCGCCCGCAGGTTATGGGGTGCAACTACTTGTGCCGTTACCGAGCGTCGCCCCACCCCGGCTCACTCTTGGCGGTCGCGGGCCGAGTCCAACACCCAAACCCCACGACGAAGGCTGCACGACGCCGCTCGACCGCCAGGACACGCCCTACAGCGCGCCCCTTTCGAGCAAGGTCGTACGCAGGCGCTCGTAGTCGGGTGTGCCGGCAAGCTCGTCGGCCGACCGAATGAGCTCCACGGCGCGCTCGATGTTCCCGCGCCTGTCCCACTCGTCGGCCGCCCCTCGGATGAGGCTGTTCATAATCGCGAGGGTCGTAGCCGACGGTTTGAGCGATGCCGCTCGCTCGGCCACCTTCTGCGACCAGTCGATGCGACCGCCCGTCACCGCCAGTGTGGCCATGGTTCGATTCGCCCACACGTCAGCGTCGAGTTGCTCGACTTCGGCGAACCACCCGAACCCAAGGAGCGAGTTGGCGTCCGTCGTCGTATTCGCGGCGTCCCAGAAGCTGACGGCCGTCGCGATGTGCGCTTCGTTGGCGTCGTCGTGTCGCAACAGGCGTCCTAGCACCTTACCGGCGTCGGACAGCAACGCCGATGTCTGGCGCATGAAGGCGATGTTCTCCTCGACGCTGTACCCGGTGATCGTCCACAGCATGGCGACCATCAGGTGGTCGAGTGCGTGATCCACGCCGCGAGAGACTGCATCACGAAGAAGTGGGCGGTACCGCTCGAACAGCCACCGGTTGGGGCGGCCCCATTTGATAGCAAGGTCGGCCGTGACCTGGGCGAGACCCGGCGGAGCCGCGGCGCCGAACATCAAATCAGCGACGTCGTCGAGCCACTTCGGTGCGATGTGGCGCAGAAAGCCCAACCGCGTCGCGATGATCGCTCGGTGTTGCGCGCCGTCAGATCCATCGAGACCAAGGGCCTCCTCGAGAAGTTCGAACGCCGCCGGCCTCGTGGCGCCGGTCAGGCGGAACTCATGGGCCATGAGCGAGAGAACCGCCTCAAGCGCCCGCGTACAGCGACGGTTGATTGCGCTGTCGAGCGGGTCACGCGCTCCACTGATGATCCCCGATGGAGCGCCTCGATCACGTGCCTCGGCGTCGAGGACGTGCCACACCTCGTCCCCTCGCTCGGCGAAGCCGAGGTCCTTGTCCGCCATCGTCTTCAGCAGGCCGACTGCAGCCTGCTCGGCGCCGCTCCAGTCGTGGTCGTAGTCGAAATCGTCTCGGCCCAGCGCCTCGACTGCCCAAGGATGTGCGCGGATCAGGCCAATGACGTCGAGGATCTCCTTGATCGGGGGGCGCGCGCCTTCCTTGATGGCTTCTGCGACGCCACGGATGTAGTGGTGGACGTACGTGGGATGTCGTAACTCGGTCGCGATCCGTACAGGGGACTCGATCCACGGCCCGGTTTCGGCCTTGACTACGGCCTCGAGAGTTCGCGCCAGTTCGCGCGCGCTGACGAGCCACTGCGACGCGTCCGGACGCCATTCGGCGATCCTGCCCACAGCTTCAGCCACGGGTAGAGCCTGCAACTCCGCCATCGACATCGGACTTCGGCCGAATACTGTCTCGACGTGGCTGCGCTTCTCCAGCGTCCCGCGCCCAGGTCGGCCGTACGCACCGGCGATCACGGCTGCTGGCTGCTCCCAGGAGCCGATGGCCTCTTGCGGCAGAAGGCCTGTCCAGTGGTAAGCGCGCAGCCACGCCTCTGGGAGGTCGTGCGACGCCAACCGCTGCGCGACTTCAATGACCGTGGGCGCGGGACCGAGGGCGGTCATCCACTTCTCTGCGAAGTAGCCGACATCTGCTTCGGTAAAGACGCGGTCCATCATTGCGAGGTCATCGCCGGTCGGATTGCGCTGCGCAATAGCGACCGTCAGTTCATCGCTCAGACGGCCCACATCGACATCGGGTGCCTCGGACAGCACCCACGCTCGCAAACGACCACGGACCTCGGTCGGCAACGAGTCGACGGCTGCCAGGATGTCGTCGGTCGACAACCACGCTCGGGCTCGGCGAATGACCTCAACGAGCGCCTGGAGAAGAACAGTGAATCGATCCTCCCGACCGTCGTCGGTCCAGTCCGCGACGGATCCGGCACGCTCGTACGCAAACCAGAGTGCAGGACCCTCATCAGCCGAGGTTGCTGAGCGCAGCTTCCAGCAGAGCAGTTGGAGACGGCGCGCAACGTTTGACTCATCGGTGCCTCCGACGAGACGTACCACCACGCGATCGACGTAGGGCTCCGCGTGCCACGGCGCCTCGTTCAGGAGCACATCGGCGAACTCTTCGAGGATCTGCGATTGCGGCTCAAGTTTCTCGGTCGCCCATGTTCCGAGGGCCGCGATCCTCGCCACCGACCCGTGGTCGCGCAGTGCTCGTAGCACGACATCCGCCGCATTCGGACCCACATCAACGGCGGCTCGGGCAACGAACCACGCTCTCGCAGCGTCGGCAGGATTGCGGTCGTACATGGTGTCGAGCCACGCTGCGACGGATGGGCCGTGATCCGTCGCAAGTCGGTCTACTGAGATCGGA
>JAJYMD010000272.1 GCA_021787255.1 Actinomycetes bacterium
GGTGAAGGCCGGGATCCACGACATCATGCTCGTGACCGGCGGGACGCACGCAGGCGAGTTCCTCCGCCTCCTCGGCAACGGCCACGAGTTCGGCATCGACCGCCTCAGCTACGGCTACCAGGAGCGCCCCGGGGGGATCGCAGAGGCCCTCGGGCTCGCCGAGCGCTTCGCGGACGGCGAGCCGGTGCTCGTCATGCTCGCCGACAACGTCGTGGAGCGCTCGATCCGTCCGATGGTCGACGCCTTCTGCGCCAGTCCTGTGGGCGCGCGGATCCTGCTCACGCGCGTCGAGGCGCCAGAGCACCTCCGCCATCTCGGCGTCCCCGAGCTCGACGGCAGCGGACGGGTGGTGCGGATCGTAGAGAAGCCCGACGACCCGCCTTCGCACTTCGGGGTCACCGGCATCTACTGCTACGACGCTGGCGTCTTCGACGTCATCAAGACGCTCCAGCCGTCTGGGCGCGGCGAGCTCGAGATCACCGACGTGAACAACCACTACGTCGCCGAAGGGGCGATGAGCTACGACGTCCTCGACGGCTTCTGGGGGGACGCGGGCGAGTCGATCGACGCGTACTACATGGTGAACGACTTCGTGCGCGCCTACGGGGCGAACAAGTCCTGAGCCGAACGGGTCCTGAGCGCTAAGGGCGCGTCGCGCAGCGCGCGGGTCAGGGCGCGTAGAGCGTGCGGTCCTCGGCGCGCAGCGCCCGCCGGACGCTCGCCGCGATCGCCTGGCCGTCCAGCCCCAGCGCCGAGAGGATTGTGTCGGCCTTGCCCTGCGGGATGTAGGCACGTGGGATGCCGAGCGTCTTGACCGGCGGCGCGCTCCGGTCCGCCTCGTCGGCTGCACGAGCGACGGCGTCGGCGAGGAACGTCCCCGCACCGCCCGTTCGCAGCCCGTCTTCGGCGGTCACGACGAGTTGGTGGCGCGCCGCGTCGGCGACCATCGCCTCGTCGGGCGGGCTCACGGCACGCACGTCCCATACCGTCGCCTCGATCCCTGTGCCGGCCAGCTCCTCGGCCGCGCCGATGCAGGCGGCGACGAGCTTGCCGACGCCGAGCAGGCAGACGGCTCCGTCGCCGCCGCGTAGCTGACGCGCTTCGAGGCCGCGGCCGGGCTCCGCGTGACGGGCCGGCGTCGCAGGGAAGCGGATGGTCACCGGACCGGCGAGGTCGAGCGCAGTCTCGAGCATGGCCTCGAGGTCCTCGGCGCTCGAAGGTGCGAGCACGGTCATGCCGGGCACCGCGAGCGAGAGCACGAGGTCGAGGACGCCGTGGTGGCTCGGACCGTTCTCGCCGGTGATGCCCGCCCGGTCGAGCGCGAACACGACCGGCAGCCGGTGCAGCCCGACGTCGAGGTTCATCTGGTCGAACGCGCGCGAAAGGAACGTCGAGTACACGGCGACCACCGGCCGGAGGCCGCCCATCGCCATGCCCGCGGCGGCGGTCACCTCGTGCTGCTCGGCGATCCCCACGTCGAAGAACCGTTCGGGGAAGCGGGCCTGGAAGGCGAGGAGACCGGTCGGCCCGGGCATCGCCGCGGTGAGCGCGACCACCTCGGGCCGGTGCTCGGCGATGCGGACGAGCGCGTGCGCGAACGCGTCGGTGTAGGTGGCCGCGTGGGTGCTCCCGATCGGGGGCGCCGGCGGGCCTCCGGTGTCGCCGGAATGCGGCGACGCCAAGGCCGCCTGCGGCTTCGAGCCGGCCTGCCGGCTCCCTGCCTTCACGTCGTGGAGGTGCTGCACCTCGTCTTCCTCCGCGGGGCCGTAGCCCCGTCCCTTCTGGGTGAGGAGGTGGACCACGATCGGCCCGTCCCAATCTGCGGCGTTGAGGAGCGCCTGCTCGGTCTGCGCCACGTCGTGGCCGTCGATGGGCCCTGCGTACCGGACGCCGAGCGCCTCGAAGAAGGTGTGCGGCGAGAGCACCTCTCTCAGCGCGCTCGTGAGGCCGTGCACGCCGCTGTACGCGAGGTCGCCGACCCCTGGGAGGTCGCGCAACAGGCTGCGGAGGCGTTCGCGCGTCTGGACGTACGTCGGGTGCAGGCGCAGCGTCGTGACGCTGCGCGACAAGAAGGAGACCGTCGGCGCGTACGACCGGCCGTTGTCGTTCAGCACGACGAGGACGCGCCGGCCCGAGTGGCCGAGATTGTTCAGCGCCTCGTAGGCCATCCCGCCGGTCAGCGCGCCGTCCCCCACCACCGCGACCACGCGACGGTTCCCGCCGGAGCCGACGAGCTGGCCGTCGAGCGCCCAGGCGCTCGCCAGCCCGTGCGCGTACGACAGCACCGTCGAGGCGTGGCTGTTCTCGATCCAGTCGTGGTCCGACTCGGCACGGCTGGGGTAGCCGGACAAGCCGCCCTTTTGGCGGAGCGAGCGGAAACCGTACCGCCGGCCGGTGACGAGCTTGTGGATGTAGGCCTGATGGCCGGTGTCCCACAGCACGGCGTCGCGGGGTGACTCGAACACGCGGTGCAGCGCCAGGGTGAGCTCGACGACGCCCAGGTTCGACCCGAGGTGGCCGCCGGTGGCGGTGACCGACTCCACGATGAACGCCCTGATCTCCTCGGCGAGCGTCGCGAGCTCCTCGGGGGTGAGGGAGCGCAGGTCCGCGGGCGTCTCGATACGGGGGAGGATCGTCATGCTGGGAGCTGAGGCGAAGCACCGGTCCGGGTGCTGACCACGTCGACACCCTATCCCTTCGCGTGGCGCCGACCCGGGCAACGTCGGCAGATCGTCGCCCTGCGACGGGTGAACACTCGGGCGGCTCAGGACCTTGGCAGCTCAGGACCGTGGCGGCTCAGGACCTTGGCGGCTCAGGTGCTGCCGGCGGAAGGCCCTGGAGGCTCAGGTGCTGCCAGCGGAAGGCCCTGGCGGCTCAGGTTCTGCCGGCGGCTCCGCCCGTGGGCAGGTCCGTGGCGACCTCTGGGCAGCGCGCCTTCGCGAGGAAGGCGAGCCGCTCCACCACCACGCGGGTGATCCGGCCCGCGGCGACGAGGGCGGCCCGGTCGTCGGAGTCCAGCGTGACCGTGATCGTGAAGATCAGCCGGCGCCCCTCCACCTTCTCGAGCGTGGCCTCTGCCGTCACCGTCGAGCCGACGGGCACCGGCACGAGGTGGTCGAAGCGCACCCGGGAGGCGACGCTCGTACGCCCGGAGCCGAGGCGGTCGTCGAGCGCACGGCAGGTCGCCTCCTCGCAGAGCGCCACGAGCCTCGGCGTCGCGAGCACCGGGACGTCGCCAGACCTGAGGCTCATCGCGGTGTCGGAATCGGTCACCGTGAGCGACGCCGACGCGCTCAGCCCCACGTGCACGGTCTCTTCGAGCGGCGGCGCCTGAGCTGCGTTGCGGGCCATCACCGTTACGATACCGCCCGTGCCCGGCGCCCCTCGGAACGACGCTCGTGGCGCGCCGCTCGTCGAGCCTGGCGTCTTGGAGCGGGTGCTCGCGGCAGCGTTGCGCCGTGGAGGCGACATGGCGGAGGTGTTCGCCGAGGACCGGCAGAGCTCCGGCGCGTCCCTCGACGATCGCAAGGTGGAGGGGCTGTCCTCCGGACGCGAGCGCGGCGCGGGCATCCGAGTGGTCGTGGGCGAGACGACCGGGTTCGCGCACACCGCCGATCTGAGCGAGACGGGCCTCCTCGAGGCGGCCGAGGCGGCGGCGGCCGTCGCGCAGGAAGGCGGGGGCGGGGTCCGGACCGTCAGGCTGGCGGCGCGCCGCACGTGCTCGCCGGTCGCCGAGCTGCTGCCCGCGAGCGTCTCGAAGGCCCGGAAGCTCGAGCTGCTCGCCCGCGCGGACGACACGGCACGCTCTGCAGGCGGCGAGATCACCCAGGTGCAGGTCGGCTACGGCGACTCCCGCCGGCGAACGCTCGTCGCCAGCACGGACGGGGTGTTCGCCGAGGACGACCAGGTGCGGACGCGCCTTCGCGTCGTGTGTGTCGCGACCGGGGACTCCGGCATGCAGACGGGCTACGAGAGCGTGGCGCGCACCGTCGGCTTCGAGCTCTTCGAGCAGGTGGACGTCGACGAGATCGCCCGGACCGCGGCCCGGCGCGCGCTGGCGAAGCTCTCCGCGCGTCCCGCGCCCTCCGGCGAGGTCCCGGTGGTGCTCGCAGGCGGCTCAGGCGGCATCCTGTTCCACGAGGCGTGCGGCCACGGGCTCGAGGCCGACCACATCGCGAAGGACTCCTCCGTCTACGTCGGCCTCATGGGCGAGCAGGTCGCGAGCCCGCTCGTCACGCTCGTGGACGACGGGACGATGACGGG
>JAJYMD010000417.1:0-8582 GCA_021787255.1 Actinomycetes bacterium
ACAACCACAGCGCCGACCACCACGACACCCACCCCGGCCCCGACAACACCGGCGTCGACGGCGACGAAGCCGGGCCGCACAGCTGGCGCTCGGGGACCGGGAGCGTCGCAGAACCACGCGCGCAGCTGAGCCCCGGCCGCTACCTGCTCGCAGAGGTACGCGCGCCCGCCGCCTGCGCGAGGAAGCTCGCGAGCAACGCCGTGCCGACGCCGGTGAGGATCGACTCGGGGTGGAACTGGACCCCTTCTACGGGCAGCGAGCGGTGCCGCAGGCCCATGATCACGCCGTCGGTGGTGGTGGCGGTGACCTCGAGCGCGCTGGGGACGCTCTCGGGCGCGACGACGAGCGAGTGGTAGCGGGTCGCGACGAACGGGTTCGGAAGACCCTCGAAGATGCCGGTCCCGCAGTGGTGGACCTCCGACGTCTTGCCGTGCATCGGCGCGGGAGCGCGCACGATCTCGGCGCCGAAGGCTTGCCCGATCGCCTGGTGGCCGAGGCAGACGCCGAAGATCGGGACCTCTCCCGCGAGCTCGCGCACGACGTCCAGGCTCACCCCGGCGTCCTCCGGGCGGCCCGGGCCGGGTGACAGCACGACCGCGTCGGGCGACTGCGCCCGGATCCCCGCGACGTCGACGGCGTCGTGGCGGCGCACGTGCAGCTCCGCACCGAGCTCGCCCAGCTCCTGGACGAGGTTGTAGACGAAGGAGTCGTAGTTGTCGACGACAAGGAGACGCACCGCCATCCCCCGATCGTAGGGCTGGCGTCCCCGCGGGCAGACCGCGCGCGTCTAGCCTCTGACCGTGGCACCGAAAGGGCAGAGCGGTCCGGGCAAGGCGCAGCGGAAGGGCTCGTCTTCGGGACGGACGAGCGTGGCGACCAGAGGGCGCATCGGGCGTTACACCGCGCCGGAGTCGAGCGGGAAGTACACGCCTCCGGTCCCGAAGAACGTCCGGAGCAGCCCGCGCTGGTTCGGCGCGGCCGTGCTCGCGCTGCTCGTTCTCGGCGTCTTGATCATCCTGTTGAACTACCTGACGGTGCTCCCCTACTCGGTCTCCGCGTGGTACCTGGTGGTGGGTCTCGTCGTGATCTTCGTCGGCTTCGTCATGGCCACCCGCTATCGCTGATCGTCCCGCCTTGACCGCGTACGCCCGATCGGAGCGCGTCGCGCTCGCAGCGCTCATGCTCGAGGTCGGCCCGGACGCGCCGACTCTCTGCGAGGGCTGGACGGTTCGAGACCTCGCAGCGCACCTGGTGCTGCGGGAACGGCGCCCGGATGCCGCGTTGGGCATCCTCGTCTCCCCGGTGCGGGGCTACACGGACCGGGTTCAGCGCCGACTGCGCGAGCGTCCGTGGCCGTCGCTGGTCGAAGACGTGCGGTCCGGGCCACCGGCGCTGCTGCGCATGGTCGACGAGCAGATGAACGTCGTGGAGATGTTCGTCCATCACGAGGACGTTCGGCGCGCACGGCCCGGCTGGGCGGCGCGTGCGCTCGATCCGGGGGAGGAGCGGGCACTGTGGGCCCGGCTCGGGCCGATCACGCGGCTCGTGCGGCGGAGGCTGCCGGTCGGCGTGGCGCTGGCGGCACCGGGCTTCGGAGAGGTCGAGGCTCGTCGCGGCAGCCCGCACGTCACCGTCACGGGGCCGCCTGGGGAGCTCGTCTTGCTCGTGTCCGGCCGTCAGCAGGTCGCGCGCGTCGAGACCTCGGGGCCTCCCGACGCGGTGTCGCAGCTGATGGGCGCGCGCCTCGGCTTCTGATCAGCCGATCTGGGTCCCTACCCGAGCGCCGGCGGGTGCTCGGTACGGGTTCGGGGCTCGAGCTCGGGCACGAGCGCGCGCAGGCGGGCGGTCACGCGGCGCTCGACCACGAACGCGAGGATCGGGAGGAACCCCGCACCGACCATCGCCGCCATCTGGAGGAGGGTGAATCGTGCGCGGCGGGCGAGGTCGAGCGCGGCCAGCAGGTAGACCATGTAGAAGATCCCGTGGATCGGTCCCACGATCGAGTCGACCTCGGGGAGGCCCGCGGCGAACTGGAGCGGGACTCCGACGAAGCAGAGCGTCGCGAGCCCGATGCCCACGACGTACGCGAGCACGCGGTAGCGGGTCAGCGCCGCGTCGAGCCCCCTGAGCGGCTCCTCCAGATCGCCGGGTCGCGCGTAGCCGGGTGCGACGCGGCTCACCGTCCTGCGGAAGCTCTCCCCGTTCACCGCCCGCAGCCTAGTGACGACGCCACGCGCATCGGCGATCGGGGCTGTCGCGCCGCCTACGCCAGGCGTTCGACGACCGTGGCGTTGGCCAGACCGCCGCCCTCGCACATGGTGAGGAGGCCGTAGCGGCCGCCGGAACGGTCGAGCTCGTGCACGAGGGTCGCCATGAGCTTGGCGCCCGATGCGCCGAGAGGATGCCCGAGGGCGATGGCGCCGCCGTTGACGTTGACCCTGGCCATGTCGGGACGGAGCTCTCGCTCCCACGCCAGCACGACCGACGCGAACGCTTCGTTGATCTCGAACAGGTCGACGTCGTCGACCGAGAGCTTCGCCCGCGCGAGGACGGCACGAGTCGCGGGGATCGGTCCAGTGAGCATGGTGACGGGGTCGACGCCGGCAAGCGCGAAGGCCACGAAGCGCGCCCTCGGCGCGAGCCCGAGCGCGCTGGCGCGCTCTTCGCTCATGATGAGGACGGCCGAGGCGCCGTCGGTGATCTGCGACGAGTTGCCGGCGGTGACCTTGCCGTCGGGCTTGAAGGCCGGCTTCAGCCGAGCGAGCGCCTCGAGCGAGGTGTCCGGCCGGATTCCCTCGTCGGCGGCCACGACGACGTCGGTGTCGTTCCCCCCGTCGTCGCGCACTGGAAGAGGGACGATCTCCCTCTCGAAGCGTCCCTCGGCGGTGGCCGCCGCCGCGCGCCGGTGGCTCCCGAGCGAGTACGCGTCGAGCTCCTCGCGGCTGATCCCCCACGCGTCCGCGACCATCTCGGCCGAGATGCCCTGGTTCACGAGCCCGCCTCGGTCGGCGTAGCGGGCCGTCGTCCGAGGGCCGAACGGCATGCCGAGCTCGGGCACGACCGAGGATCCCATCGGCGTGCGCGTCATGCTCTCGACGCCGCCGGCCACCACGACGTCGTACGCGCCGGCCATCACTCCCTGGGCGGCGAAATGGATCGCCTGCTGCGAGGAGCCGCATTGTCGGTCGACGGTCGTGGCCGGAACGGACTCGGGCCAGCCCGACGCGAGCACCGCGTTGCGTGCGACGTTCAAGGACTGCTCGGACACTTGCATGACGCAGCCCATGATGACGTCGTCGACGATCGAAGGATCCAGGTCGTTGCGGGCCTGTAGCGCCCGCAACGCCTCGGACGCGAGGTCGACCGCGTGCCAGTTCCTGAACACGCCACCCCGCTTGCCACCAGGGGTTCGGACGGCGTCGACGATGACCGCGCTCGTCGTGTGCCTCACCTCCTCGGTCCGCGCCAGGCCCGTGCGAGGACGCTGCGCCATGCGGGCCGTGGGGTCCATCGTAGCGGGCGCCGGATCCTGCCATCGTGGCCGGCCAACCCCGGACGAGGGGCACGATGCCCGGTCACTGTCCGCCCGGTCAATGTCCGATGTGCTGAGCAGGGATCGATCCGAGCCTTCCGGCGTGGAAGTCCTCGAACGCCTGGGCGAGCTCCTCTTTCGTGTTCATCACGAACGGACCGTAGGCGGCGACCGGCTCGCGGATCGGCTCGCCGCCGAGGAAGAGCATCTCGAGCGCGGAGGTGGAAGAGTCCTGGACGGTGTCGGCCGCGACCACGAACGCGTCGCCGGCGCCGAAGACGGCGAGCTGTCCCGCCTGGACAGGTCGGCGATCCTGGCCTGCGCTGCCGCGTCCCGAAAGCACGTACACGAGCGCGTTCAGCCGCCGGGGCCAGGGAAGGACGAGACGCGCGCCGGGGCTCAGCGTCGCATGCACGAGCGTGATCGGGGTGAACGTCACCCCGGGCCCCCGGTGGCCGTCCACCTCGCCGGCGATCACTCGGAGCAGCGCGCCGCCATCAGGTGAGGAGAGCAGCGTCCCTGTGCGCGGCTCGATCCCCTGGTAGCGCGGCGGCACCCACTTGTCCCGTCCGGGGAGGTTCACCCACAGCTGGATCCCGTGGAAGAGCCCGCCGGACGCGACGAGGTCTTCGGGCGGTCGCTCGATGTGCAGGATGCCAGCACCTGCGGTCATCCACTGGGTTCCCCCGTTCGTGATGAGACCGCCGCCGCCGATGGAGTCCTGGTGCTGGAAGGTCCCGTCGATCATGTACGTGACGGTCTCGAAGCCGCGGTGAGGGTGCCAGGGCGTGCCCTTCGGCTCGCCGGGCGCGTACTCGATCTCGCCCATCTGGTCCATGTGCACGAACGGGTCCAGGTCCGCGAGGGAGACGCCGGCGAACGCGCGGCGGACCGGGAACCCTTCGCCTTCGAGTCCCCGCGGCGCAGTCGTGACCTGGCGGACCGGGCGCAGAGCGGAGGTGGCAGGGTCCGGCGTCCTGATGCGCGGGAGCGCGAGCACGTCGTCCACCGTGACTGCAGGCATCGCCTTGTCAACCCCGCCCGATGAGCGTTTGTTCCACGAAGGGATGCCCGGAGCGCCGGGCTGGCGTGCGCGGTCCCGAGCTCCTCCTAAGCTGCCGCAGCGATGCCCGGATCGCTCCTCGGAAACCGTGTCCGGAGGGTGGAGGACCCCGAGCTGCTCACCGGTCGTGCCGGCTTCGTCGGCGACCTGAAGATCCCCGGCTGTCTCGTGGCTGCGTTCGTCCGCTCCCCGCACGCGCACGCCCGCGTGCGCTCGGTCGACACCCAGGCGGCTGCGTCCGCACCGGGCGTGGTCGCGGTGTACTCGGCCGCCGACCTCGACCTCTCGCCGGTCAGCGGCCTGTTCGTGCTGAACGCGACTTGCGCGCGGCCGCCGCTCGCCACCGAGAAGGTGCGCTTCGTGGGCGACGCCGTGGCTGTGGTCGTCGCCGAGCACGAGGGCGCCGCCGTGGACGCGGCGGAGCTCGTGGTCGTGGACTACGAGCCGCTCGAGGCGGTCTGCGATCCGGTCGAGGCTGCGTCACCGTCCGCGCCGCTGCAGTTCGAGGCCATCGGCTCGAACGTGGTGGCAGGTTTCGCCGGGGCGCCAGAGCCGGACCCGCTCGCCGGCGCGGTCCACGTGGTGCGCGCGCAGCTCGAGAACCAGCGCGTCGCGGTGGCGCCAATGGAGACCGACGCGATCGCGGCGGTGCCCGGCGACGACGGCATGGGCCACGAGCTCACGCTGTACGTGTCCAGCCAGATGCCTCACGACGTCTGGCGGCGCGTCTCGGAGTACTTCGGCATCGACCGGGCAACGGTGCGCGTGGTCGCGCCGTACGTGGGTGGCGCCTTCGGCAGCAAGGTCGGGCTCGGCGCGGAGCACGCGACGGTGATCGCGGCCGCGCTGCGGCTCCGGCGACCCGTGCGCTGGGTGCAGACCCGTACGGAGGCCTTCATGGGCATGCCCGATGGCAGAGGCCAGGTGCAGTGGGTGGAGCTCGGCCTGGACGCCGACGGCCGGATCACCGGGATGCGCTGCCGGGTGTTGTGCGACGCAGGTGCGTACGCAGGCTTCGGTGGCGCGCTCGGGCTCGGCCCCACCCGGATGATGGCCGCGGGTGTCTATCGGATCCCGGTCATCCGCTACGACGCTGCCGCCGTGGTCACCAACACGACCCCGATGGGCGCGTTCCGGGGCGCCGGACGCCCGGAGGCGGCCGAGCTCCTCGAGCGGATGATGGACATCGCGGCAGCCGAGCTCGGCAAGGACCCGGTCGAGCTGCGGCGGTTGAACTTGCAGCCCCCCTTCAACGAGCCGATCACCACCGCGATCGGGACCGCCTACGACACCGGCGACTACGAAACCGCGCTGGCGCGTGCCCTCGAGCGCGCTGGCTACGACGCGTTGCGCGCCGAACAGGCGGCGCGCCGGGCGCGCGGCGACGCGGTGCAGCTCGGGATCGGCGTAGGCGTCTACGTCGAAGTGACGGGAGGCGGGTCCGAGCTCGGTGTCGTAGAGGTCCACGAGGACGGCAGCGCGACGGTCCGCGCCGGGACCTCCGCCCACGGCCAGGGCCACGCGACGGCGTTCTCGGCGATCGTCTCGGACACCCTCGGCATCCCGATCGAGCAGGTCCGCTTCGTGCAGTCCGACACGGCTTCGGTTCCTCGCGGCGGCGGGACCGGAGGCTCCCGCTCCCTCCAGCTCGGCGGCAGCGCCGTGCTGAGCGCCGCCGAGGTGGTGCTCGCCCGGGCGCGCTCACTCGCCGCAGCGGAGCTGGAGGCGGCGCCTGAGGACGTGGTGGTCTTCGGCGGCGGGCGCATCGGCGTGGCCGGCGTGCCCGCGAAGGCGCTCAGCTGGGGCGAGGTCGCGCGGCTCGCAGCCCGAGCGTCGCCGCCCGACGATGAGGACCTCGAGGACGGCCGGCTGGTCGGGCTCGGGCCGCTCGCGGCGGCCATCGACTTCCAGGAGGTCGGCTCGTCCTTTCCGTTCGGCGCCCACGTCTCGGTCGTCGAGGTCGATACCGAGACCGGCAAGGTGCGGCCCGTTCGCCACGTCGCCGTTGACGACTGCGGCCGGATCGTGAACCCGCTGCTCGTCGCCGGCCAGCAGCACGGCGGGATCGCACAGGGAATGGCCCAGGCGCTGTGGGAGGAGAAGCGCTTCGACGAAGCGGGCAACCCCCTGACCGCCAGTCTCGCCGACTACGCGATGCCGAGCGCCCCAGAGCTCCCGTCCTTCGAGGTGTCGAACACCGAGACCCCCACCTTCTTGAACCCGCTCGGGGCCAAGGGCATCGGTGAGTCCGGGACGATCGGGTCGACCCCTGCCGTGCACAACGCGGTGGTGGACGCGATCGCGCACCTCGGCGTGCGGCACGTCGCCATGCCGTGCACCCCTGAGCGGGTGTGGCACGCGATCGACGCGGCCCGATCAGGGTCACGCGACGCCGCCGGCGGAGGTCGTCCGCTGTGGCGCGAGCCGCCCGAGGTGTTCGAGACGCTTCCCGCCTACGACGCGGCACGCCTTGGGCACGCGGCGGGCGCCGACATCTGAGCTGCTGGAATTCCTCCCTGGATCCTGCCTGAAGATCCCGCGGCATTCCTGCAACCGTGCCTGGGGACCGGACGCCGGCACCGGATCGAGGGACCGACCCGGCTTGCCCCGCCCCTGGAGGCATGTCGGGCTCCGGGATCTCGCCGCAAGCGTGAACGTGCGTGTAACGTTTGCGAGTCGGCACGCCTCCGGCGAGGCGGCGGGAGGAGCGGATGAGCGGGCTGTCGTCGTGGCGCCGCAGTGGGAACCGTGCCCCGTCGGCGTGCGTGTGGTTCGACGCCTGGTGCTCGGCTCGTTGGGTGGGGCACCGGGGCGCCGGCTACCGGGGCGTACGAAGGTGACGCCGGACGGTCCGGGCGCAGCATCCGTGCTTCGTGCACTGTGCGACGCGAACGTGCAGTTCGTCGTCGTGGGGGAGCTCTCGGCGGGCCGTCCCCTGCGGCTCGTGGTGTCGCGTCATCCGACCAATCTCGAAGCGCTCGGCCGCGTGCTGGACCGCCTCGAGTCGACCGTGCGGACGGTGGTCGGTCCAGCCTCGGCGCAGGCTGAGGCTTCGGTGCGGCGGGTCGGCGAGCCGACGGGGACGATCGGGGTCTCGACCTCCGGAGGCGACGTCGACCTGATCTTCGGCGGCCCTCGGCACTCCCTCTACGCAGAGGTGGCGTCGCACGCACGAGAACGGGAGCTGGGCGGGCTGCGCGTGCAGTGGACCGATGAGCTTCCGCCGATCGAGCCAGCGGTGCGGGTGACAAGCAGAATGGTCGGTCAGCGACTGCGATCGCTGTCCGAGCGGCTCGCGCGACTCGTCGAGCGCCACGACGGGCCCGGGGACGGGGAGCGCGAGGGCCGCCCCTGAACGTGTCGCAGACGAGAACGGTTGCCGGGGGCGGCTTCTGCGCAGGCGTGAGGGGTCGCCCGGGACCTCAACGGCGAGCGGCGGTCTTCGCGGCGGTCTTCGCGGCGGTCTTCTTCGCGGCGGTCTTCTTCGCGGCGGTCTTCGCCGCAGTGGTCTTCGCGGCAGTGGTCTTCGCGGCAGTGGTCTTCGCGGCAGTGGTCTTCGCGGCAGTGGTCGCGCGCTTCGCAGCACCCGACCTCGTGGTGGCCGGCGTTGCCGTCGTAGCCTTGCTCAGCGTCTTCTTCGCTGCCGACCGTGCCGGGGCTGCCGTCCTTCCCGCAGCCCGCTTCACCGTGACCGCGTTGGTTGCCGCCGCGCGGCGCTGGGCCGCCTGCTTGGCGAGCAGCTCAGGAGAGGTCGGATAGACGCCGCTCGCCAGGCGGGGCGCGTGGCTCGGCGACATGACCGTTTCCTTGAAAGCCTTCATCGGGGTGACCCGAACGCGCTTCGAAGCCTTGATGCGGATCGGCTCGCCGGTACGCGGGTTCCGGCCCATGCGTGCGGCCCGCTCGACCTTCGCGAACTTCGCGAAGCCCTGGACGGTCACCGGTTCCCCCTTGGCGACGACTGCCGTGATGACGTCGGTCACGCCG
>JAJYMD010000417.1:8592-23230 GCA_021787255.1 Actinomycetes bacterium
AAAGGACCGACTCGACATGCTTCGCGTCATCGGCCGTGTATGCGGCGACCGCCCGGATGAGCTCACGACGGTTCATTGGCTCCGTCCTTTCGTTGTCCCAATTGCCATTGTCCCAAGTGCCAGTTCACACCGATTGCCGACACGATACAGGGACGACTCGAATCGTCAAGGTATTTCGACGAGGAAGCAGCCCCATGGTTCATCGTAGGACAGGGGGACGACTCCGCCGCGGATCGTCTGACGCGGGAATTCTCGGCGGGCGGGCCCTGTTCGGTCAGTGCGATCCGGCGCGAGGGGAAGGCGCCGCCGAGGACGGGTCAGCCGGTCCGGCCGCCGGCGGCTCAGGGAGGATCTCGATCCCCGGGACCGACACTCGCAGCGCGGCGACCACTCCGTTGGACGTGTCCACGCAGTACTCGGGCGGAAGGCGGAACCCCTTTGCGCCGGGGCCTCCGATGTACAGGTGCACCGGCACGTCTCCGCGGTGAGCCGTCAGCACCTCTTTCAGCGAGTCGAGGACCGGCATGCTCAGCGAGCTCGTCGGAAGGCGCACGCGGAGCGGCTCTGACGAGGAGACCGGTCCCCCGGCGAACGCCGCGATCTCGGACGCGATGAGCTTCGGCTGCTCGTCGCGCTTGTCGACTCGTGCTCGGACGGTGACGACGGCGTCGTCGGCGATCACGCTCGCGTACTGGACCATGGTTCTCGGGAAGACCGTCACCTCGATCGAGGATTCGAGATCTTCGAGGATGAAGACGGCCATCTGCTCGCCGCGCTTCGTCCACTTCACCTGAAGCCCGGTGATGACCCCGGCGAAGGTCCGCACGGTGCCGTCGGCAAGCTCTGTCACCTCGCTCAGCGCGCCGTCGGCCCGGCGCCGGAGCGCCGCTTCCAGGCCGAGGAGCGGGTGGTCGGACACATAGAGCCCGAGCATCTCCTTCTCGTGCGCCAGGCGCTCCCTCTTGTCGAACTCGACGTCGGGGATCGCGACGGGCCGGTCGAACGACGTGGCCCGTCCCGCTGCGTCGCCGAAGAGCGACAGGACGCCTTGCTCCCGCTCCCGCCGTCTGGCGACGATCTGGCCGACGATCAGCTCGTGGACGTGCAGCAGACCCTTCCTCGTATGCCCGAGCGAGTCGAAGGCGCCCGCCCGGATGAGCGCGTCCATGGGCTGCTTGTTGAGACAGGCGATCGGCACGCGCTCGCAGAAGTCGACGAAGTCGGCGAACGGCCCCCTCGCCTCGCGTTCGGCGACGATCGCCTCGGCGACGGACGTGCCGACGTTCCGGACCGCCGCCAGGCCGAAGAGGATCGTCCCTTTCCTTGGACCTTCGCCGGCTACCGGCGTGAAGTCGGCGGCAGACCGGTTCACGTCGGGGACCGACACGTCGATGCCGAGCGCACGGCACTCGGCGAGGTAGACGCCGGCTCGGTCGAGGTTCTCCCGCACGCTCGTCAAGAGCGCGGCGAGGTACTCGGTCGGGTAATTGGCCTTCAGGTAGGCGGTCTGGTAGGCGATGAGCCCGTAGCCGAAGGCGTGAGATTTCGCGAAGGCGTAGTCCGCGAACGGCTCGATGATGTCGAACCACTTCTCGCCCAGCGCTCGGCCGTAGCCGTTGCGTTCGACGCTCGCCACGAATTTCTCCCGCTCGGTCCGCATGACGTCGCGGATCTTCTTCCCGCAGTTGTGCACGAGGACGTCCTCTGCCAGTGCGTACGGCCGGTCGGGATCGGCCATCTGGAAGTCGAAGCACTCCTTGTCTCCGACGGGCTCGACGGCGACGACCGTGTCCCACACGAGGTCGCCGGTTCGCAGGGCTTCGAGGCGCTCGGAGGAGAGGAGCCCGGCGAGCGACTGCCGCCGGAGCGCGCGAGCTCGGGCGTCGCCGTGGCTGGCGCCGTCGAGCTGCCCCGTGGGCGTGTCCGCCCCGTCGAGCTTGCGTCGCAGCTGCGCTCCCAGGAACGAGGCGGGTATCCCCACGCTTGCCGCGATGGCGTCCGGATCCCGGTCCACGAGCCAGCGTTCGACGGCCGCTGCTTTGCGGGTGGTGAGGTGCGGACCGACCAGCCGGGCAAACGTCTTTGCCCGGCCTTCGTCGACGACCGAGAGGACGTAGGAGGTGCCGCGCCCGGGAACTTCATCGCTGCGAACGCTCGCAACGATCCCGCAGCGCAGGAGCATGCGTTTGAGCGAGTGGCAGGCCTGCAGGCTCTTGGTGCCGACGTGCGCGCCGTCCGGGTCGGCCCAGCCGCCCGCGCAGAAGCACAGAGCGAGGAAGCGCTCCACGTCGGGCTTCGGCGCATTCACGAGGCGCTGCGTGATCGTCGGGCCCTCTGGGGCCCCGGCCGCTCCGATGAGAGGACGAAGGCTGCACAGCTCGTCGCTGGTCAAGTCGACGACGGTGGCCCCGTGGTGCTGGCTGATCGCCGCGCTGGCGTAGCCGAAATGTCGCTCGAACGCGGCCAGGAACTGCCGGACCAGCTCAGCGTCGGTGCTGCAGAAGTGGGCCGCGCCCGCTGTGGCGGATGCGGCCGCGTGCTCACAGCCACCGCAGACGAGAAGTGCTGCAAGAACGATCTCCGCGTCGGTCAGCCCGCCGGTCCCCTCGGTGACGGTGCGCGAGGCGACCGCGACGAGGTCGCCGGGTACGACGTCCTCGAGCCTGGTCCAACGGTCCTCCACCATGAACCGGTGATCGGCGGTCGCCTCCAGCGAGTACCCCGTCGAGGTCGTCAGTCGGAAGACCGGTTTCACCCCGACCGACCAGACGTCGCTCACCTCGGCGAACCGAGAGCTCGCGGACGTCGTGTCGATGGTCTGGACGCGCCGGTCCGATCCCGTCATCACCTGTTCGATCGGCACGTAGCCTCGGGACTCGGTGAGGAGCAGGGTCCCGCGCGGAAGGCAGGCCTTACGCAAGTTGTCGGCCTCCGCGAGCGAGTACCCGGCGAATTGCTGGGCGACCCGCATCAACTTCTCTTGGTAGATCATGAGCCCGAAGGTGTCGGCAAGGATGGGCTCGGCGTCCGGGTGCAGGTACTCCACCTTCTTGCGGCCGTTCTTCCGGTCCGCGTACTCGAAGTGCATGTTCGCTGCCATCGGGCCGGGCCGGTAGAGGGCGATCAGGGCCGCCACGTCCTCGAAGCAGGTGGGAGCGAGCGATCGCATCAGCGTGCGCATCGGCCCGCCCTCGAGCTGGAAGACCCCGACCGAGTCGCCGCGGCGCAGCAGCTCGTAGGTCGGCTCGTCGTCGAGCGGCACGTGGTCGATGTCGAGGCGGATCCCGCGGGTGCGCTCGATGAGCTCGACGGTGTCGGTGATGACGTCGAGGTTCCGCAACCCGAGGAAGTCCATCTTCAAGAGGCCGAGGTCCTCGACCCCATGCATCTCGTACTGGGTGACGACCGGGGCGCTCTCGGGATCGCCGCCCGGCTCGGGCTTGCGCTGGACGGGGAGGTACTCGGTCAGCGGGTCCTTCGTGATGACGACCGCCGCGGCGTGGATGCCGTCCTGGCGGCGGAGGCCCTCGAGCCCCTTGGCGACGGCCGCGACGCGCGCGACATCGGGGTCCTCTGCGACCATTGCGCGCAGCTCGGCCGCGATCTTCCACCCGTCCTCGTAGCCTGCCGGCGGCTGGTCGGCGAGGCAGGCCCAAAGGGGGGTGTCGCGTCCCATCACGATGGGCGGCATTGCCTTCGCGACGCGGTCGCCGAGCGAGTAGGGGTACCCGAGGACGCGCGCCGCGTCGCGCACGGACGCCCGGGCCTTGATCGTGCCGAAGGTGACGATCTGCGCGACGTGGTCGCGCCCGTACCGCTCGGCTGCGTAGCGGATCATCTCGTCACGGAAGCGGGAGTCGAAGTCCATGTCGATGTCGGGCATCGACAGGCGCGAGGGGTTCAAGAACCGCTCGAACAGCAGGTCGTAGCGGATGGGGTCCAGCTCGGTGATGCGCAGGCAATAGGCGACCGCGCAGCCGGCAGCCGATCCGCGCCCGGGCCCCACGCGGATCCCGTGCTCCTTCGCGTGGCGGATCAGGTCCCACACGATGAGGAAGTACGACGAGAACCCCATGTCCTCGATGACCTTCAGCTCGTAGCCGAGCCGCTCGACCGCGGGGTCGGGCAGCGGGTCGCCCCAGCGCTGCTTGGCACCCTCGAAGGCGAGGTGCTCCAGGTACTTGCCGGGGGAGGAGAACGTCGGCGGCACCGGGAAGTCTGGAAGCTTTGGCGTGCCGAGCTCGAGGCGGACGTCCGCCCTTCGGGCGACGAGCAGCGTGTTGTCGCACGCCTCCGGAAGCTCGGCGAAGAGACGGCGCATCTCTGCGGCGCTCTTGAGGTAGTGCCCCGACCCCTTGAACTGGAACCTGCCGGGCTGGTCGATCGTCGCCTTCGTCTGGACGCAGAGGAGCGCGTCGTGAGCCTGCGCGTCCTCAGGACGCGTGTAGTGGCTGTCGTTGGTCGCCAGCAGGGGCGCGCCGAGCCGGCGGGCGATGTCGATGAGCTGCGGCGTCACCCGGTGCTGCTCTTCGATCCCGTGGTCCTGCAGCTCGACGAAGAGGTTGTCCTTGCCGAAGATGTCCTGCAGCCGTCCGGCCTTCGTGAGAGCGTCGTCGAACCTCCCGGCGAGCAGGCTCTGACAGACGTGGCCACCGAGGCACCCGGTCGTCGCGATCAAGCCGTCGGCGTGGTCCGCGAGCAGCTCCCAGTCCACCTTGGGCTTGCGGTAGTACCCTTCGAGGAACGCGCGGCTCGACAGCTTGATCAGGTTCGCGTACCCCCTGTTGGACTCGGCGAGGAGCGTGAGGTGGTACCAGGCCTTCCTGCCTCCCTCGACGTCGCCGCCGGTGTCGTCCACCGTGGTCCCGCGTACGTTGATCCGCTCGTCGCGCCGTTCGTAGGCCATGTAGGCCTCGGTGCCGAGGAGAGGCGTGATCCCCGCCTTCGTGCACGCGGCGTAGAAGGGCAGGATCCCGTACATGTTGCCATGGTCGGTGATGCCGAGCGCGGGCTGACCGTCGAGCGCGGCGACCTCCACGAGGTCGTCGATGCGGCTCGCCCCGTCGAGGATCGAGAACTCGGTGTGGACGTGGCAGTGCGCGAACGACCATGTGGGGTCCTGCGTTCCTTTGAGCTCACTCACTGCCGGCCGTCCTCTCTCTGCTCGTCCCTCTGCTCAGCGCCGCTCGACGTTCCGGGCTTGCCGAGCCGGTGCCGCCCGTCTCGCCTCGTGCAGCGGCGAAGGTCCATCCTTCCAGCCTGGCGCGCCGCAGGCCAGGAACGCGCGAGCCTCTGAGCAGGAAATCCTCGATGACGATCGCTGCAACGAGGTGTGCGCAGGCTCGGTCACGAGGTGCTTGGTAGTACGGGGCTGCGCGGCGAGCCGGACGCCGAGCTGGCCCGCGGGCGCGCGCTCGGGAACGTGCCTGCTCCTCGGCTCCTGCACCAAGCGGTTACGCTGCGCGCGCACCGGGGGCTCGCGAGGCAGGAGGGGCCGTGGGACGGCCGAGGCGCAAGGTCGCGTTCGTGACGGGAGCGCTGGTGGCCCTGGTGTGGGCGGCGTCGAGCGGGTCCGTGCTCGCCGTGGGCGCGTCGCGAGGGAGCCTCGCGCCCGCTGCGCCCGTCCCCGGGGACGTATCGGTCACGGGCGCGTCGGGGAGGCCGGGGCTGCGCGTCCTGCCCGTCGCGGTGCGCGAGGCGCTGGCGCGCCGTTCGCCCGACGCCATGCGCGCTGGGCCGCACGGGCCCGTGCGGGCGGGCGGGCGCGGCGGGGTCCGGGGCGCCGTCCGTGTCGCGGAGAACTGGTCCGGAGAGGTGCACACCGGGTCTCACCTCACGTGGGTGAGCGCGACGTGGACCGTTCCCTCGGTCGTCCCGTCCGCCTCCCTCGAGTACGCGGCCACATGGGTCGGCATCGGCGGGCTCCCTGGGACGACGCTGATCCAGGTCGGCACGATCGCGGCGACCGCTGCGCGCGCGGTCGGGTACACCGCATGGCTCGAGCTCCTCCCGACGCCGGCGTGGACACTGACATCCAAGGCCGCCCCTGGCGGCACAGCGGCGTTCGTCGTCGACCAGGGCGACGTCGTGCACGCGTCCGTGAACCGCGCCGGTGCGAACCTGTGGCACGTCACGATCCAGGACGTGACCGAGAAGTGGACCTACAGCCGTACCTTCGCCTACGAGGTGGGAGCGACGTCGGCGGACTGGATCACGGAGCGGCCCAGCTTCTACACAGCGGCCGTCCACAAGACAGTGCTGTCCACGCTCGCCGACTACGGCTCGACGCGCTTCGACCACCTCATGACGGCCGAGGCCGGCGACCGCGCGAGCGCGCCGACGACCCTCACACCGGTCCGCATGGAGCGAGCCGGCGACGTGATCTCGGCACCGGGCCCGACGTCTCCGGCCTCCTCTCCGACAGGCGTGAGCTTCACCGACTCGTACCTCACCGTGCCAAGCCGCATCTACGGACCGACAGCCGGCGCCACCGCCGCCGCGGAGCTCGAGCACCAGTTCACATATCGAACCGGCGACTGCCCGTCCTCCCCGACATCAGGGAGAGCGGTGGTCCTCGCGACCGAGACGTCGTACCCCGACGCGCTGGCGAGCGCGTACCTCGCGAGCGACCTGAGGACCGGCACGCTGCTCACCGCACCGACCTCCGTTCCGGCGGCGACGCTCGCTGCGATCCGCAACGAGGGCATCACCCGCGTCTACGTCGTGGGCGGCCCCCTGGCCATCACCAGCACAGTCGTCTCTCAGCTCGAGAGCACCGAGGCCTACGACTGCGGAGGGACGGCCCCGCTGGCCGGGACAGCGACGGTGCAGGTGACCCGGATCGCCGGGGTGAGCGAGTATGCCACGGCGTTTGCCGTCGCGACGTTCTCGGGCGCGGTCCCCGGAAGCGTCGACCTCGCCGGCGCGTACGCGGGCGTGAACGGCTTCGGAGGCAACGGCGCCTTCAACGTCACGGCGGGCAACGCGTCCGCGTCCGCTCCGCCCGGCGCGCTGACCACCGCGATCCTCGCCACCGGGAAGGGTTTCCAAGACGCCGAGGCGGCGAGCGTCCTCGCCTACGTCGCGCACCTCCCGATCCTGCTCACCACACCCGGGCATCTGTCCGGCCAGGTGCTCACCGCGGTCAAGGCGCTCCGCATCCGCCAGGTGATCGCGATGGGCGGGCCGCTCGCGCTCTCGGACGCCGACGTGGGCACCCTCGAAGCGCACGGAGTCTCGGTGCTGCGGATCGCAGGCACCGACGGCACGCAGACCGCGATCGAGCTCGCAAGGTGCGAGCTCGACGCAGCGGCGTCGCACGCGGGGCTGGGCTGGGACGCTGCCGGGAAGCTATCGGTCGCGGGGGGCAGCGCGTACAGCGACGGCCTCGCCGGCGCGGTCGTCGCAGCAGACGGCCCGGCCTCCTCGGCCCCCGAGCCCCTCCTGCTCACTGCGGGCCCGACGAGCCTCGGGCACTACCTGGTGCCGTTCCTCGAGTCGGCCGGGACGCTCGGCCTCGGCGGCAAGAGGATCACCGGCTTCACGGTCCTCGGCGGTCCCGACGCATTGAGCCAGGCAGCGGTCAACACAATGGTGGTCGCACTGCTCGGGTAGCCTCGGGTCTTGCAGGAGAGGCCACGGGTCTCGGGAAGGGAGAGGGAACCATGACGACGGCACAGGCTGGATCGGCTGGGCCGAGCGGAGGCGGCTGGGAGCCGACCGTGTCCTTCAACGACATGGGCCAGAGCATCCACCAGTACGGCGCTGCGGCGGTCGACTTCGAGCAGAGGGTCACATTCCCCCGTCTTCGCGCCTACCGCCTCGCTCGGGCCCGGGAGGCGCTGCGGCGCTCCGAGCTCGGCGCGCTCTTGTGCTTCGACGTCAACAACGTCCGGTACATCACCTCGACGGCGATCGGCGAGTGGAGCCGCGACAAGTACGTCCGCTACACGTTGCTCACCCGGGACGGAGAGCCTTACGTCTGGGACTTCGGCTCGGCTGCGGTCCACCACCGCCTCTACGCGCCGTGGATCGACCCGGAGAAGTCGATTGGCGCCTTCGCGACGTTGCGCGGCGCGGTTCCGCCGGGAGCGAGGATCACCGAGAAGCTCGTCGGGGAGATCAAGGAGCTGCTGCGCGACGCGGGCGTGGCCGAGGAGCCCCTCGGGGTCGACACCTCGGACACCGCGACGTTCCTCGCGCTGCAGGCTGCGGGCATCGACGTCCGCGACGGCCAGCAGGTGATGCTGGACGCACGCGAGATCAAGTCCACCGACGAGATCCTGCTCCTCTCCCACGCCGCGGCGATGGTCGACGGCGCGTACCAGCAGGTCGCCGAGGCTCTCAAGCCCGGGGTCCGTGAGAACGAGATCGTGGCGCTGGTGAACGAGTACCTCTACGCCCGAGGCTCGGACGACGTCGAGTCGGTGAACGCCGTCTCGGGCGAGCGGTGCGTCCCCCATCCGCACAACTTCTCCGACCGCGTCATCCGACCGGGCGATCTCGCGTTCTTCGACGTCATGCAGGCTTTCAACGGCTACCGCACCTGCTATTACCGCTGCTTCGCCGTCGGCCGCGCCACTCAGGCGCAGGAGGACGCCTACCGGCGTGCCCGCGAGTGGATCGACGCCGCCATCGAGCTCGTGAAGCCGGGGGTCTCCACCGACGAGATCGCGAGGCTCTGGCCGACCGCCCAGGAGATCGGGCTCGCCGGCGAGCGGGAGGCGTTCGGGCTCGAGTTCGGCCACGGGCGCGGCCTCGCCCTCCACGAGCGCCCGATCATCAGCAGGCTGAACTCTCTGGACGACCCCCAGGAGATCAAAGAGGGGATGGTCTTCGCGCTCGAGACCTACTGCCCGGCGACCGACGGGTACTCAGGTGCCCGCATCGAAGAGGAGGTCGTCGTGACGAGAGACGGTCCCAGGGTGATCACGCGCTTTCCCTCGCAAACGCTCTTCGTCACTCACCAGTACTGACCGGTCGCCGCCAGTGACGGCCGGCACCAGGGGTCGGCGACGTCAGGGGCGCCTGGCAAGGACCTGGACGCGCCGGAGCGTGGAAGCGGCGATCCGGTCGCGCGCCACGTCGAAGCCGAGGCCCGGCGTGACGGGGATCGGGACCGTGCCGTCGGGCGAGACGTCGTAGGAGGGGTCCACCAGGTCGTAGTCGTACAGCTCGAGCGGCGGGGAGATGTCCGCGGGCTGGCTGAAGCCCTCGAGCGCACAGAGTGCCAGGTTCAGCGCACGCCCGACGCCCGATTCGAGCATCCCGCCGCACCACATCGGCACGCCGGCGTTCCGACAGAGGCGGTGGACGTCCAGGCTCTCGACGACGCCTCCCACCCTGCCGGGCTTCAGGTTCACGTTCCTGCACGCGTCCAGGTCGAGCGCGCGCTCCACGTCACGAGAGGACCTGAGGCACTCGTCCAGGCAGATGGGCGTCTCGAGCCGTGCCTGGAGGTGCGCGTGGCCCTCGAGGTCTTCCCAGCCGAGTGGCTGCTCGATGCAGGCGAGGCCGTAGCCGTCGAGTCGCTCGAGGCGTTTCAGGTTGTCGCGTGAGAGCGTGTACGAGCAATTGGCATCGACCTGCAGCATGGCGTCGGGGCCGAGCCCGTCGCGCACCGGCGCGACGATCTCTTCGTCCCAGCCTGGTCTCACCTTGAGCTTGATCCGCCGGTACCCCTTGGAGACCGCCCGGTCGACCGCCGCCAGCGTTGCGTCGACGCTCTCGTGGATCCCGATGCTGGCGCCCGCCTCTGCCGCCGTGCGCAAAGGGCGCCGCGTCGCCGAGCCGTCCGTGCTGGTCTCGTCCGTGGCCTCGAACGAGAGCAGCCGTGCGAGCGGGACCTGTCGTCGCGCCGACTCGAGGCACCAGAACGCGGCTTCGACCCCGGCCTTGGCGAAGGTGTTGCCCCGGATCGAACGGAGCCGCGTCGCGACCGCCCGCGGGTCCGAGGGGCCGTCGAGCGCGATCGGCAGCGCCCACTCCGCGACGAGCGCGAAGGTCGAGGAGGTCGTGTCCGGCAGGTAGAAGGGGTGGTCGAGCGCCGCTGCCTCACCCCAGCCCTCTATCCCGTCGGCGTCCTCCAGGTGGACGAGGACCGTCCGCCTGGTGTCGGTCGAGCCGTACCCCGTGGTGAAGGGCTCCTTCAGGGCCATGTGCACCTCGAGCACCTCCGCGTGCAACAACGGCGCCGTCATCGTGGTCGTGACAGCCGGCTCGAGCCGGCGGGCCTCTCTGCGGAAAGCCGCTTGGGGGGGTTGGCACCGGTCATCTCAGGCGACTGGGTGCGCCGACGGCGCCAGGTGCGCGACGAACCAGTCGCGTGCGGCCTCGGCTGCCGCCTGCAGGGTGCCCGGCTCCTCGAAGAGGTGCGTCGCTCCGGGGACCACGACCAGACGGCTCTCGCAGCGGAGGAGGGCCTGTGCCTGACGGTTGAGCTCGAGCACCACGTCGTCCCGGCTGCCCACGATGAGCAGCGTCGGCGAGCTGACCGCGCCGAGGCGGGGGCCGGCGAGGTCTGGCCGTCCGCCGCGGGAGACGACGGCGGCGATGCCCATGCGCGGCTCCGCCGCGGCCCACAGGGCGGCTGCGGCACCGGTGCTCGCCCCGAAGTAGCCGACCGGCAGGCCTGCCGCCTCCGGGCGGTTGCGCAGCCAGCCGGTGACCTCGGCCAAGCGCCGGGCCAGGAGCTCGATGTCGAAGACGTTCGCCCGGTCGAGCTCCTCTTCCACCGTGAGCAGGTCGAACAGCAGCGTCCCGATCCCCGCGTCGTTCAGCACGCCGGCGACGTACCGGTTGCGGGGGCTGTGGCGACTGCTGCCGGTGCCGTGGGCGAACACGACGACGCCCCTCGGGTGCTCCGGGAGCGTGAGGCGACCGCCAAGGCGGGTAGGTCCTGCCGAGACCTCCACCTCGTCGTCCACTTCGCCGTCGCGCGCCTGAGGGTCCTGTGGGGTCGTGCTCACCGGCACTGCTCCGGGCGCGTGCCTCGCCCGTTCGAGGCAGTCGATCACCTCTTCGTCGGAGGTCTGGGAGAAGTCGTCGTAGAACTGGCCGATGCCGAAGAAGAGGTGCGGGGTCGCGAGGCAGACGAGCTCGTCCGCGTCGTTGCCGATGCGCGTCTCCCACCCTTGCGGCGCCACCGGCACGGCGAGGACGATCCTCGACGCGCCCTGAGCGCGTGCCACCTGGCAGGCGGCACGCGCCGTCGAGCCGGTCGCGATGCCGTCGTCGACCACGACTGCAGTACGTGTTCGCAGCGAGACCTTCGGACGGTCGCCGCGGAACCGGCGTGCTCGCCGCTCGAGCTCGACACGCTCACGTGCCTCCACAGCCGCGAGCTCGTCCGCCGAGACGCCCGCCGATCGGACCACTTCCTCGTTGACGATCCTCACGCCGTCCTCGCCGATGGCTCCCATGCCGAGCTCTGGCTGGAAAGGCACGCCCAGCTTGCGCACGACGATCACGTCGAGAGGAGCGCCGAGCGCGATGGCGACCTCGCAGGCGACGGGGACCCCACCACGAGGCAGGCCGAGCACGACTACCTGCTCGCCGCGCAGGTGCTCCAATCTCCGGGCGAGCCGTCGCCCTGCATCGGAACGATCCGCGAACACCGTGGCGACCTCCTCTGGCGAGCCCAGCCTCTCCCCCCGACGTCCCGTGGTGCAAGGGTCGATGGTCCCCAAGTGAGCCAACGAGAAGGTGCAGCACATATCGAGGACGAAAGGCCCTGGCGCCGGTTGGCGCGTGGCGCGAAGCCTTCGAAGACGAGGAGAGTGGAGATGAGCGACCGAGGCGCGCGTGTCGTGGCCGGGAGCGCGAACCGCGCGCTCGCAAGGAGCGTCGCCGCCGTGCTCGCCGTCGCTCCGGTCGCCGTCGATATGGAGCGGTTCCCCGACGGCGAGCTGCGTCCGGCGGTCGCCGAGGTCCGAGGCGAAGACGTCTATGTCCTCCAGCCGACGGGGCCGCCGGTCAACGAGCACCTCGTCGAGCTGCTCCTTCTCCTCGACGCATGCCGGCGTGCGGGCGCGGCGCGGCTGACCGCCGTCGTGCCGTACTTCGGCTACGCCCGTCAGGATCGGCGCGGGAAGGCCGGCGAGGCGGTCGGAGTGCGCGTCGTCGCCGATGCGCTGGCCGCCGCGGGAGCCGATCGGCTCGTGGTGATCGACCCGCACACGGTCGCGCTCGAGGCCGTCTGTCCCGTCCCCGTCGAGATGCTCACCGCGGTGCCAGCGCTCGCGGCCGCGCTGCGGCCGTTGATCGCCGACGCCGCAGTCCTGGTCGCGCCGGACCTCGGCGCCGTCAAGCTTGCCGAACGGTATGCGTCGATCCTTCGTCGGCAGGTGATCGTCATCCGAAAGACGCGGGTGAGCGGCGAGGTCGTTCGCGCGCACGAGCTCGTCGGCGAGGTGCGCGAACGGCCTGCGGTGATCGTCGACGACATGATCAGCACCGGTTCGACCGTCGAGGCCGCCACCGCGGTCCTCGACGCCTACGGCGCCGCTCCCGGCCCCACCGTCGCAGCGACGCACGGGCCGCTCGTCAGCGGGGCCCTGGAGCGCATGGAAGCCGCTGGGGTCGCCCGAGCTGTCGTCACCGACACGGTCGCGCGCCGAGAGCTGCCGCTCGACGACGTGGAGCTCGGCTCGCTCCGTGTGTGCTCCGTAGCCGGGCTCCTCGCTGACGCGATCGACCGCCTGCACCGTGACCGTCCGCTGGACGACCTGCTGATCCATGCCTGATCGGCCGAGCTCAGTCGAAAGTCGGCTTCCCGGCACGTCGTCCGCGCGCGACGTGGCTTCGCGTCGATCGCGCGATCGCGAAGTGTCGGGCCGGTCTTCGCGCTCAGAGACCCGCGGCCCGAACGAGCTCGTCGAGCATCTCGTCCAGCGCACCGACGCCGATCGAAAGGTGTCCTTCGTCCGGGATCACGTGTGCCGAGGCTCCTGGAACCTTGGCCGAGAGCCACTGCCCGTGGGCGGGGGGGACCATGAGGTCTTCGGTCCCCTGCCAGATCCCCGTCGGGATCTCGATCTCGCTGAGGTCGAAGCCCCATGGCGACACGAATGCCATGTCGTCGTCGAGCCAGCCGTCGACGCCGTCGACGAGCCCCTCGTGGAAGCCCGCTGCCAGGTCCTCGGCGAGCTCGTCCGTCAGCACCGTACGGTCGACGGCAGGGAGCAGGCTGTCGAGGGAAGCGATGATGTCTCCAGGCGACACGTCCTTCAGCACGGCGCGTTGGGTCTCGAGGAAGCCACGCAAGGCGGCGGGGCCCGCATGGGCCGCGCGGAACTCCTCGACGTTGTCCTTTCCCATCCCGGCCATCCAATCCAGCCCCTCGGCGTCGGCCGGTGCCACCCCGGCGATGACGAGCGCGCCAGCCGCGAGCGAAAGCCGCGCGGCACAGGCGAGCGCGTGTGGGCCGCCGCCCGACCACCCCGCGACGAGGCATCGGTCGACACGCAAGGTCCGCAGGATCGCGTCGGTGTCGTCGACCACGTCGACCACCCTCCGATCCTCATGGCGAGTGGAGCGGCCGTACCCCGGGCGCGTCGCGGTGACGAGGCGCAGCCCGCGACGGTGCGCCGCTCGTTCGAGCGCCCGAATGGGGGTGCGCGCACCGGGCGTGCCGTGGTGGAAGACGAGCGGGAAGCCGTCCTCGGGCCCACTGACGGACACCTCGATCCGGCGGCCGTCCGGCAGTGCGACATGGCCGAGGGTGCCTGGCACGGGTGCAGCATGCCACCTCGGCGCTCGATCCGCGCCTGACCGGAGCTGCCTCCAGGTGACCGAGCCTGCGGCGGGCTTGCTGCCGAGAGCGGTAGGCGAGATCGGTGGGAACGGGGTCGAGCCTCGTTTCCACCGCTGACGGGAGCGCAATGGGGCACAGCGACGAGTGATCGCGACGACCTCGTAGGAGCTCGTAGGAGACGGTCTCAAAAGTCCAGCAGGAACCGCAGAGCCCTGGTGATGGCGAAGAGCGCTTCGTCGTTCGCAGCGCCGAGACGAGCGCCGAGCCGCGCGACGAGCCGCTCCTCGGACGCCGACTTCGCATCCTCGCACTTCGCGCAGCTGACCTCGTCGAGCCCAGAGCACTTCGGATCGAGCTCGACGTGCAAAGGGAGCTCGCGCCGTCTCGTCGTGCAGGGCACGACGGTGACCACCCCTGCACGGCTGTCGTCGAGCGGGTCGGCGGACACCACGACTGCAGGACGACGCCCCGCGTGTCCGCGACCGACGCTTCGCCGAAGCCCACGAGCCAGATGTCGCCTCGACGGGTCGTCACGCCGAACGATCGGACAGCCAGCTGCTCTCCTGTGCCCGCTCTGCCTCGATCTCCCCGACGCAGGCGGATGGGTCAGGTGGGCTCTCCAGCGCTCACCGCCCCCGGACCGGGTGTTCCTGCGCCCGGTCCGGGGGCCCGGGGCAAAGCCTTGACCCGAGGGCGTCCCCTCTCGAAAGGCATGAGCAGATTGGGGGCGATCGCGGCCGACATGCACAGCTCGGCCAGCCTCGAGATCTTCCAGCCGGCCGCGTCCAGAGGCTCTCGGGCTACGACCCTCGCCCCCACAGCCGGGCCGACGCACGCTCAGCTCCTTCGCTCATCGCAGCGAGCTTGGCCCAGGCAATAGATCGG